>CAJYKO010000090.1 GCA_913775215.1 uncultured Devosia sp.
CTTCAAGGCCCCATTTCTGCAAAGAAATGGGGCCTTGAAGCCCGCGAAGTCAGATTGCGTGAGCCTGGGCTCGACCGGCTCTTCGTGCATCTGTCTCGGGATAACGTTTCACCGAGGCCATCATGATCCTTGCGATGCTGCGCGTCATGGCGCTGAGCCTGATCCGAGATCGTGGCGCCCTGGTCATGGCGTTCCTGTTGCCACCCACCATATTCGTGATTTTTGCCGCGATCTTTGCCGGCGCCAGCGGCGATGAGCTGCGCCTGCAGGTTGCCCTCGGCATCATCGATCGATCGACCATGAGCGACAGGTTAGAGGCTGCGCTCCGCGCCGACGCAAGCCTGCGCATCCTGCCGGTCACATTCTCTACGGAAGCTGAGGTGGTCGATGAGGTCGAAAGCGGCCGCGCCGATGTCGGCCTTCTGGTCCAAGGTGCGCTCGATCAAACCGGTTCGACGCTAGCCGTGATTTTCGTCGACCCCGGCAAGGTTATGGCAGGTGCTATTCTGTCCGGCCAGGTGCAGCGGGTCATCGGTCTCGATATGCCCGACCTGGCCCTGTCACGGACCGCACCCGCCATTGAGTCGCTCGTCGGCGGCTTCACGCCGCAGCAATCGGCACAACTTAACGCCGCGATTGCGCAACTGGCGAGCGGGGAAGGGGAACAAGACGCGGAGGCTGGCCTGATCACCTCGCGTACCGTTGGTCCGCAAAATGGATCGGGCGCAACAGTCACCTATTATGCCGGCGCGGTTGCCATTCTGTTCCTTCTATTCTCCGCCATGCAAAGCGCGGCGACCCTTATCGAAGAGCGACATTCCGGTATCATCGATCGCATTGCCGTCGGGCCTGCCGGCACAGATGTCGTCGTGCTCGGCAAATTCCTTTTCCTCACCGCCCAAGGCGTGATCCAGGTCGCTTTGATTTTTGTCGTCGCAACACTCGTCTACCATGTCGATGTCATCAGCCATTTTGGCATCTGGTTGCTGACGACCGTTATCGCGGCTGCCGCGGCTGCAGGGATCGGCCTTGCCATCGCGGCAATTTGCACGAGCAAGCAGCAAGCGCAAACTATCTCCACATTCGTAGTGCTGCTATGTTCTGCCATCGGCGGGTCGATGGTGCCGCGCTTCATGATGCCGCCTTGGCTCCAGGATGTCGGCTGGTTCACGCCAAACGCCTGGACCATTGAAGCATATCATGGCGTGTTGTGGCGGGGCGAAGGTCTGGATGGCACAGCCTCGGAGCTGATCTGGCTGATTGCATTGGGTCTGGTCGGAATGCTTCTGGCCTTAGTTGTGTCGAGGTTGCGACTGCGCCTCTAAAGGACGTGAAATGTCAGGTTCGATCCCAGATGTGCGGTTCAGTCGCAAAGACACGATCACCGGGCTGATACTTTCCGCGCTGATCATTTCAAGCTGGCTTGCCGTTCACATCACATCGATTTTCTTTATCGACTGGACCTTGGGCCTAACCTGGCTAGCCGCGCCGTTTGTCGTTCTGCTTCAATGCTGGCTAAGCGTTGGGCTTTTCATCGTCGCTCATGACACCATGCACGGCTCACTCGCCCCACAGCATCCTTGGCTCAATCGCGCCATCGGTCGGTTCTGCGTTTTCATCTATGCCGGCTTTTCATACGACAACCTCTATGAAAATCACCATGCCCACCATCGGCACGCTGGAACCGCAGACGATCCCGATTTCGATGTCGAGCATTCGTCGACTTTCTGGCCGTGGTACATCAAATTCTTCCGCCATTATTTCGGCTGGCGAGAATTCGGCGTGCTTTTCGTTGTCGTCGTGATTTATGGCTTGATCTTGCGCGAACGTTTTCCGACCGCCTTGGTGTTCTGGGCCCGGCCGGCGCTCCTGTCGTCAGTCCAGCTCTTTTATTTCGGGACCTACCGGCCGCATCGCATCGACGATATTCCCTTCGATGACCGTCACCGCGCGCGCAGCAATGATTTCGGCCCGCTCTTGTCGCTGCTGACTTGTTTCCATTTCGGCTACCATCACGAGCACCACGATAAGCCCTGGGTTCCCTGGTGGAAACTGCCGGCCTATCGTGATCAAGTAACGCGCCCGTTCGCGCAGGTGTAATATCGGTGAATATTGTTTTCTTTTATGCGGTTCCGGCTCTGCTGGTCATCGGCACGGTCGCGTTCATGGAATGGTTCGCAGCCTGGTCTCACAAGCACATCATGCATGGGTGGGGCTGGGCCTGGCATAAATCGCACCATGAGCACCACGATCACGCTCTCGAGAAAAACGATCTTTATGCCGTCGTTTTTGCAGGCTTCGCCATGGCTATGTTCGCGCTGGGCCATTTCCTATGGTGGCCGGCCTGGTGGATGGCGGTTGGCATCTCGATCTATGCCATCCTTTATTTCTTCTTGCATGATGGCCTCGTGCACCAGCGCTGGCCGTTCAAATATGTCCCGCGTAAAGGCTATCTGAAGCGCGTCTATCAGGCGCATCGCCTGCACCACGCAGTGGAGGGCCGCGATGGCTGTGTGTCGTTCGGCTTCGTCTACGCCCAGCCGGTCGATCAACTGGTGCACCAGCTCCAGCTCAACAAGCGCGGTTTCGATGAAAGCGCGCTAAAAGAAGAAGACCAGCGCGCCACCTGATCAAGGGCGCTGCCAGAGCCCGGTGCGTGGCTCCGCTTTGGCGCCGAAGCGGGTCATGCCGACATCGAGAAAACCCAGGCCCAAAAGCGCGATTTTCTCATTCCTGGTGGTCGAAACTCGCTCGTTCCACGCCGCCGGACCACCCGCGCGAAGCTTGCTGCCGATGGCGCGATAGACCCGGCGCGCCGCAGCAATCGCCCAGGCCGAACGCGGTGGCAGCGACGACATGCCGATATAGGCACTCGCATAGTATTTCTCTGCCAGATCGAGCAGCTCGAGCGCCGCAGCGTAGAGGGCAGGGCGCTGCGCGAGATTATCGACATCGATCTCGACAATGCCATGCCGCGTCAGGATCTCGTCCGGCACATAGACCCGGCCGACGCGCGCATCCTCGACAATGTCCCGGGCGATATTGGTCAGCTGAAACGCTAATCCGAGGTCCGAAGCGCGGTCAAGCACTGCACTTTCCCGCGCACCCATGATCATCGCCATCATCACGCCGACAACTCCGGCAACGTGATAACAATAATCGAGCGTGTCATCGATCGTGGCATAGTGCCGATTGGCGACATCCATTTCGAAACCGGCAAGCAGTTCCAGCGGATGCCGCGCCGGAATCTGATGGCGCTTCACCACGCGCCGCAGCGCTTCGAAGGTCGGATCGACAGTCGCCTGACCATTCAGCACCGCCTTCGTCTGAGCTTTCAAAAGTTCGAGCCGCTCCTGCTGCCCGTTTCGAAAATCAGCTTCTTGCGCGTGCCCGAGTGTCTGTCCGTCGATGACGTCGTCACAATGGCGACACCAGGCGTAAAGCATCACCGCATCGTCGCGCGTCTCCCGGTCAAAAAGCCGGGCCGCCGCAGCAAAACTTTGCGAGCCTTGCGCGATCGCAACTTCGCTGGTGGCGACAACGACGTCGCTCATGCCCCTGCATCCTCGATCATCAGGCCCGCCGTGGCCTTTGCCGAACCGACTACGCCAGGAATGCCGGCGCCCGGATGCGTTCCGGCCCCGACGATATAAAGATTGGAGATATCGTCATCGCGATTGTGCGGCCGGAACCATGCACTTTGGGTCAGGATTGGCTCGACAGAAAAGGCTGATCCCAGATGGGCGTTGAGCTCATCGCGGAAATCGAACGGCGTGAAGTGCCGAACTGTGACGAGATCATCGAGCAGACCCGGAATATAGCGATCGTTAAGATATTTGAGGATGCGGTCGCGATATTTTGGACCCTCGACCTCCCAGTCGATATCGGCCGTTCCAAGGTGCGGCACGGGCGAGAGCACGTAATAGGCGCTCGACCCCTCCGGTGCGAGGCTATCGTCGGTCACCGAGGGCGCGTGGAGATAAAGCGAAAAGTCGTCTGCTAGTCCATCGGCGCTGAAGATTTCCGAAATCAGCTCACGATAGCGCGGCCCAAAGAGCACCATGTGATGCTTGAGTTCGGGATGAACCGTTTTCAAGCCAAAGTAGATCACGAACAACGACATGGAAAAGCGCTTCTTTTCCAGCGCCTTGGCATTTTCTTCGCCCCGTTTGGTATCGCGCATCATGTGCTTGTAGGTATGCACCACATCGGCATTCGACGCGATCTGGTCAAACATGCTGCGCGTACCATCCTTGAGCACCAGCGCCTTGGCGCGATCTCCCTCGATGTCGATCCGATCGATTTCGGCATTGAGATGCAGCTTGCCGCCCAGATCCTCGAACAGTCTGACCATGCCCGCGATCAGTGCTCCAGTGCCACCCTTGGCAAACCAAACGCCTCCCTTGCGTTCAAGCGCATGAATGAGCCCATAGATCGATGAGGTCTGAAACGGATTGCCGCCCACCAGCAGCGAATGAAAGCTGAACGCCTGCCGCAACTGGTCATCCTTGATAAACTGGCTGACCTTGGAATAGACGCTGCGATGGCTCTCGAGGCGCACCAGCTGCGGCGCCGCCTTGATCATCGACCAGAAATTCAGAAACGGCACGGTCCCAAGCTTCTCGTACCCCTCGCGATAGAGGTCTTCCGAATAGCTCAGGAATTTCCGGTAGCCCTCGACATCTTCGGGCGACTTGGCCGCGATCTGCCGATCGATTTCGGCCTGGTCATTGGCGTAGTCGAACCGATAGCCATCCTCCCAGCAAAGCTGATAAACTGGTTGCACCGGCAAGAGCGTGACATAGTCCGCAAGCTTTCGCCCCGACAGCGCCCACAATTCCTCAAGGCAATCCGGATCTGTAATGACCGTCGGGCCGGCGTCGAACGTAAAGCCGTCGTCGGTATAGACATAGGCACGCCCACCCGGCTTGTCGCGTTTCTCAAAGAGGGTCGTTTCAATTCCCGCGCTCTGCAGCCGAATGGCTAGGGCAAGCCCGCCAAAGCCAGCGCCAATGACAGCTGCAGTCTTTTTTGTTCTGTTCAAGACTTGTTTGCCTTCAAGAGAGGCGCTTCCCGCAGGCATGCGAGAGCGCGATGGATGGGCACCGGCGGTTTCCCGACCAGGATGCGAACAATGTCGCTGGGAGTAGTACGTCCCGCATAGAACCTTTCGATCAGTTCCTGCGGTAATTTATAGAAACGCTGCAAAACAAGATGCCGCTTATCCGGCTCCGCTGCTTTGAACAGCATGCGGTTGAGCAGGCGATAAAACCTCTGCTGCCGGTGGCGCATCCGGGCGTGGTCGCGGATTTTTTGGGCAAGCGCGGCACTGCCGATCGGCCAGTTATCGGCTACGAGATTGGCAACACGCACCGCCTCCGGAAGGCTATAGCCGGTCGTGGCATGAAAAAGTCCTGCGCGCATCCCGGCCTGCGGAATGTCACTTGGCTTCTCCGCCCAGAACCTTTCGAAATCGTGCGCCAGAGCGATCGGCAACACGCCGCTCTCCTCGCGCACTACTGTGCGAATCGTCCATCCCTGCGCCTCGGCATAGCGCGCGATGTCTGCGGCCAAAGCCTGGAGATCCAGTGCTTCGCCATCGGAATAGCGGGTATCTTCGATCAGCAGCCGCGTCGGCGAGAAGGGCAATAGGTAGACGAATCGATAGCCATCGCGCTGATCGACTGAGGCATCCATGATCACTGGGTCTTTCAGACCATGCGGCGCTTCGAGCTCTGCCTCAAGCCCGACGAACTTCTGATAGCCAAGAACCAATGCCGGATTGGCCTGGTAGCCGCGGCAATCAATTACACATGACGCTTTGAGTAGGGTCCCATCTGCGAGAACGACGTGATCGGGCGCAATGCTCGAAACGGGCGCGCCCGTCCGCATCTCGACATTGGCACAGTCTGCAATTGCCGAGGCGACAGAGGCCGAAGTGAGCGAGGCATATCCGGACTTCAAGTGTCGCTTCAATCGCTGGAAGCGCACTGATTGCCCCGCCCAGGCATGGGCTGTCAGCGGCTTGAGCCAATTAAGATCAGCCGACGTGACATCCGCGTCGTGAAAGGACCATGTGTGCTCGCCAAATGGTCGCAGCGCGCTTTCTAGAATGACGATTCGGGGACCCTTGCCATCATGCGAAAGGCGCATGGCGATCAGCGCACTCGCAAGGCCCGCGCCGACAAGAACAAGCGGACGTTCCGCAGAAAATTCCAAAACCTGATCTCCTCGCACGCCTGCTTCTATCATGGCTACGCGCGAGGTGCTGCAAATCGATCAGTAAAAAGTGCCTGTTCAAAACCAGGTGGCCGCTATCAACCCGCCACCTGATTCAGAATTTAAGACACTTAGGGCAGTGTGTAGGCTAGCACATAATCGCCCGGCTTCGTGCCGACAGAGCCGTGTCCGCCCGCCACGATCACCACATACTGTTTGCCATCGGCCGTATAGGTCATCGGCGTCGATTGGCCGCCAGCTGGCAGACGTGCCTCCCAAAGCTGCTCGCCGGTTGTCAGGTCATAGGCCCGGAAGAAATCGTCGACGGCTGCACCGAGGAAAGCGACGCCACCCTTGGTGATCATTGGTCCGCCGATACCCGGCACACCAACCTTGAACGGCAAGGGCAGGGGCGTCATGTCGCGCACGGTACCATTGCGGTGCTTGTAGGCTATTTCGCCGGTCCGCAGGTCTGCCCCTGCAACGAAACCCCAGCCCGGGGCCTGACACGGAATACCGAGTGGACTGAGGAACGGTCCCATGAAGACGCCATAAGGCGCGCCCTCATTACGGTTCAATCCCTGTTCGCTGGCCTTTTCGTCCTCACCCTTCGGTGGGATTTGATCAGCCGGCACGAGCCGCGAGGTAAAGGCCAGATAGGTCGGCATCCCAAACATGACCTGACGCTCCGGGTCGACCGCCACCGAGCCCCAGTTGAAGGTTCCGAAATTCCCTGGGTAGACAATCGTGCCTTCCAGCGATGGGGGCGTGTAGCGGCCCTCATACCGGTGCTGATGCAGTGAGATCCGGCACATCAGCTGGTCGAACATGGTGATGCCCCACATGTTCTTTTCCTGCAACGGCTCCGGCTTAAAGCTCAGCGCCGATGTCGGCTGCGTCGGGGCGGTAAAGTCGCCCTCGATAGCGCCCTGCGGCGCCGGCTCTTCGGTAATCGGCAGGATCGGGGTGCCGGTCCGTCGATCGAGCACATAAATATCGCCCTGCTTGGTGGGGCCGACCAAAGCCGGGACCGGTTGACCGTCCTGCCCAGTCAGATCGAGCAGCACCGGCTGCGCCGGCACATCCATATCCCACAGGTCATGATGGACGAATTGCTGCACCCAGCGGTCCTGTCCCGTGGTTACATCCAGCGCCACGATAGAGGATGAATATTTCTCGACGCTTTCGCTCCGCCCGATGCCGATCTGGTCTGGCACCTGGTTGCCGAGCGGCACATAGACCAGCTCCAGCGCCGGGTCGACCGAAAACACAGACCAGCTATTGGGCGAATTGGTCGTGTAGGTCTCGCCCGCGGCGATATCGATCGGCGCAGTCTCGGTTGGATTGCCCGAGTCCCAATTCCAAACCAGCGCTCCAGTGAGGGCATCGAATGCGCGGATCACACCCGATTGAGATTGGGTAGAATAGTTGTCGTTGACCGCGCCGCCAATAATCAGCTTGCCATCAACGGCAACCGGCGGAGACGTTGAATAATAATACCCCGCCGGCGAATATTTCATTCCAGCCTCGAGCCGCAGCGTACCGCCATCGGCAAAACTCGTGCAGACTTCGCCATTGGCGGCATCAAGCGCGATCAGTCGCGCATCGGCGGTGGGCAGGTAAACCCGCGCCGCGCAAGCCGCATCTGGCGCTGCGGCCGGATCGGCCCAGTAGGTCACGCCGCGGCAGGTCTGGTGCTGCCGATCCGGGTTGAGCCCCGAATTGGCGTCGAACCGCCACTTCTCCGTACCGGTCTTGGCATCGAGCGCAATGGCAAGGTTATGCGGGGTGCAGATGTAGAGCGTGTCTCCGATCTTGATCGGCGTTACCTGATAGGTCGTTTCGCCAACATCTTCTGGCAGCTTCACGTCGCCTGTCTGGTACGTCCAGGCTGGTACGAGGCTTGCCACGTTTTGCGTCGTGATTTGGTCGAGCGGCGAATAACGCTGCCCATAATTGGTGCGCCCATATTGCTGCCAGTCGCCGTCGTCGAAATTACCGCCGAGGTTGGGATTTGCCGCCACCTGCTCAGTGTTGAGCGACCCCGCAATATCCTGCGGATCTTGCGTCATAGAGTAGATCGCAACGACAACCGCCAGAAAATTGCTCAATGCCAGTATGAGCGAGGCGCTTCTCCGTCCCCCTTCGAGCCGGTTGCGGATCCATGGCATCCAGAGCCAGATGCCCAGCACGACGATCACCCCGCCGCGCGCACCCAATTGCCACCAGTCGAACCCGACTTCCCAGACTGCCCAAAGGATCGAACCGACGAGGATGGCCGAATAGACCCAAAGCGCCTCGGCTTTCCGCCGCGACAGCAGATAACCCGTGATCAGAAAACCGATGCCGGTGATGAGATAATACCAGCTGCCCCCCAGGGCCACGAGCCAACCGCCCAGCCCTCCCAGCACTAGACCGATCAGAGCGAGGAGAACGGCTGTGAGGAAAATGAGCATAGTGGTCTCTCTTTAAAGCGCGCTCAGTCAGGCCGTCTGCGCTGACTGATGGCGAGCTTAACCCTCGCGGAACGCCCGAAATTCGCCAAGGTTGCCGCTCTTACGTGCCAATTGCACAAGTTTGGCGCTTGCGTATGTCGGGCCGCTTTTTCTCACAATGTTGTTCGCAGAATTGAGCGCCTTGAGGGGGAACCGCTCAACAGCATCTTCCGTTGGCTGGCCAATATCCAATCCGTGAATACAGGAAGCCTCGAAATGCCCCGGTTTTTCTTCAATCATCGCGCGGCCAATGACCAAGATGAGATCGACATCGAAGGTCTCAAGCTGAACTCTCTTAACGAAGCCATTGAGGAAGCCGCGTTTGCAGCGCGCGGTGCTGTCGCCCTCGCCGAAGAGCCGGTAAATGGCGAATTCATCATCGAAGACGAGGGACGGGTCCTTCTGGCGCGCGTGCCATATGCAGCCGAAGGCGCTGATACCTCAGAAGCGAGCGACAAGGCTGTGCCATCGGACATCAACACGCAGCCGGACGTCTAAAGCTCACGACTTGCGCTCTACCCGATAACGGCATCCAATCGCGCGAAAGAATGGAGGAGTCGTCTTATGTCATTGCGCGTGCTGTTCGTCGGTGGAACCGGCCAGATTTCATACCCCTGCGTCGAACGTGCGGTAGCGCAGGGCCATCAGGTCACGGTATTCAATCGCGGTAAACGCGAGGATGAACTGCCCGCGGGTGTGACGACGATCATGGGTGATCTCAACGGTCCCGAATATGCCGATCTTTCACGCCATAACTTCGACGTCGTGGCTCAGTTCATTGCTTTCACGCCTGACCAGGTGCAGCGCGACATTGATACGTTCCGTGGCCATTGCGGGCAATATATCTTCATCTCGTCGGCTTCGGTCTACGAAAAGCCCGCCCGGCATTACGTGATCACTGAAGACACCCCGGCCATTAATTTTTACTGGCGCTATAGCCAGGACAAGATCGCCTGCGAAAATCTTTTGAAGAATGCCGAAGGCTTGAACTGGACCATTGTCCGCCCCAGCCACACGGTGCGCACGGGCCTTCCCGTCATGATCGGCGACGCCGACGTCATGGCGCGCCGCATGCTCGATGGAGAGCCGACAATCGTCGCCGGTGACGGTCACACTCCCTGGACCCTGACCCGGTCGGCCGATTTCGCGGTGCCCTTTGTCGGATTGTTCGGTAAGGACGCAAGCCTTGGAGAGATATTCCACATCACCAACGATCGCGCCCATATTTGGGACGACATCCAGACGGCGATAGGACGGGCGCTGGGAGTCGAAGCCAAGATCGTTCACGTCCCCACCGATACCTTGGTCCGCTACATTCCAGAATGGGAAGGCCCTCTGACGGGAGACAAGTCCTGGAGCGCAATATTCGACAATTCCAAGGTTAAATCCGTCGCCGGCGATTTCACCTGCGCGCCAGATCTCGAGACGATCCTTGAAGAACCTATTCGCCACCTCAAGCAACGCCTTGCCGCCAAACGGCCGGAGCGCGGTGATTTCGATGCGCTGGTCGATCGCATTTGCCGCGAACAATCTGCCCTCGGCTAACGCGGTGGTGTCGGGGCAGGGTGGGGCTGTTATTCTGACAGACGGCCCTTTTGCAGAAGCAAAGGAAGTCCTCGGTGGTTATGCTGTTCTTTCGACATGTCGGCCCCGTAGGCACTGGCCCGCCAATTCCTTGACCTGCACATCAAGAACGGCGTCCCCGATATCGTCCTTGAACTTCGCGAAATTGCTGGTGGTGTGAACTACTAGGCCCTGAAATCGGCCGTTTGGCGAGGCGCCCACCAACCGGGTTGGCGCCTCTTGGCCGTGGACTTTGTGCAACGTTACAAGTCGGCGTGGCATTTCTTCAGCCGCAATCGACAAAAAATCTTGCGATCCACCCAAGGATTTGGTGGTGAGAGACGTCCTCTAGGGAGCGAAGCCGGGCATGGGGGCCCGAACTCCGCCATCGCAAGGTTCAGTCAGCTCATGAAAAAATCGGTTTTCGTCCTTTCGCTCGGTGCGTCCTCCCTGGCTCTGCTACATCCCGCTCTCGCTCAGCCGGTGCTCGGCGCGCTTGATGGTGTGGTGGATCAGCAGCTTCTCCGCGGCTGGCAGGGCGGCGAGCAGGACGGGTGGTTTGTCCTACGCAACGATAGCCTCGAAGGCTCGGAACAGACGCTGACCATCCCCGCCGGTCCTCCCAGCGCTAATGGGCGACACGTCTCGGTCAATGTCACCCTCAAGTCCGATCAGCC
>CAJYKO010000091.1 GCA_913775215.1 uncultured Devosia sp.
GGGTGATCCAGGCAATTTCATTGGGGCCAAGCCTGATGGTGGCGCTCGATACGCTGAGGCGGCAGCGGTTTCTCGATACGTGGAAAGAGATCGTATCGCCTAAATTCTGAGGTCCGGGTCCCCCCACACATTCCCTCACGAAAGGGGAGGGTGGGGGGTAGTCATGTTCCCGAACGCCCTCAGTCCCGAACCTTATACGGCTTCTGATCCCGCATAAATCGGGCTAAGGCTTCAAGGTCTGGGTCCCCGCCCGGTGGCAGGACCACCCGCAGGTTCACGTAGAGATCGCCGTCCCCATAAAGCCCCTTGCCCTTGAGGCGCAGGGCCTTGGCGGTGTCGACGCCCGGTGGCAGGTTCAGTTCTACCGAGCCATCGAGCGTTGGTACACGCACCTTGGCCCCAAGCACGGCCTCATAAAGCGTGATCGAGACGTCGGTGCGAATATCGCTGCCGTCGCGGCGGAAGACTTTCGATTTCTCAAAACGCACTGTGACCAGCGCATCGCCAGGCTCGCCAAAGGCATTGGCACTGCCCTGGCCCTTGAGGCGGATCTGCTGACCTTCTTCCACCTTTTCGGGCAGCTTGACGTTCAGCATCTTGCCCGTCGGCATGCGCACCGGCACCGAGGCAGCCTTGTGAGCATCCTCGAGCGATACGGCAACGGTCACGACGACATCGTCGCCCTTCATCCGTGCCTGCGCCCCGGCACCAGCGCCGCCAGCGCCCATGCCGCCGGCGAAGGGATCCCATTGCGCGCCGCCCGCACCCTGCCGAGCGCCAGCGCCGCCACGAGGCTGGCCGCCAAAGCCGCTCATGAATTCCTTCAAGATATCTTCAGCAGAAAACCCGCCGGCGCCACCGGCACCGGGCCTTGCGCCACGCGCGCCGCCACCAAATCCGCCATTGCCGAAGCCGGCAAAACGCGGATTGCCATCGGCATCGATCTCGCCGCGGTCAAATTGGCCGCGCTTTTCGGTATCGTTCAACAGGTCATAGGCATGGGTCGCCTCGGCGAACTTGTTGTGCGCCGAAGGATCGTCCGGGTTCTGATCGGGGTGATATTTCTTGGCCAGCTTGCGATAGGCGGACTTGATGTCCTTCTCGCTTGCGGACCGCGGCACCCCAAGCACGGTGTAAGGATCGCGCATTTGGTCCAATCTGTCTGGGTCGGGCGTTGCTTCGCCCACAATTGCAGTCCTATATGGCGACGCCCCATTGGCTTGTCCAGTTTTGCGGGGCGCAAAAGCGCGGGAATATGACGATGTTGCAGACGCTCACCGAACGCCTTTTCGATGATGGCAATCGCGAGGACCTCGATCCCTTTGCCGTTTTCGAGGAATGGTTTGCCCTCGCGCAGGAAAGCGAGCCCAACGATCCCCACGCCATGGCGATTGCCAGCGCCGATGCCGATGGGATGCCCGATGTCCGCATGGTGTTGCTCAATGCGCGCGATGAGCGCGGCTATTGCTTTTTCACCAATTTCGGTTCGGACAAGGGCAGGCAGTTGCTCGCCAATCCCAAGGCGGCGGCCGTCTTTCATTGGAAATCGCTGCGCCGGCAAATCCGCCTTCGTGGCCCCGTGGAAGTCGTCACCCCCGCTGAATCCGACGCCTATTTCGCCTCACGCCATCGCGGCAGCCAGATCGCCTCGGCCGCCTCGCTTCAATCCCGGCCGCTCGAAAACCGCGCGACGCTCGAAAGCCGCGTCCAAGCGCTGACAGCCGAAATCGGCGATGGTCCGGTCATCCGCCCCGATCATTGGTCCGGCTTTCGCATCAAGCCGCTGATGATGGAGTTCTGGAAGGACGGCCAGTACCGCCTCCACGATCGCGTCCGCTTTACGCGCGACAGCGTCGAGGGAACCTGGCAGAGCAATCGGCTTTATCCCTAAAGGGAGCCGCCGTTCCGTTCAGGGTCGCGAAACACCTTTGCCTTAAAAATAGCGCCAGCAAGGGAATGGCCTCTTCGTGCGCATACTGATCAGAACGTCGAAAACGGCAATCTGGGCTCGCCGATTGGGCAGCCTTGCCATTCCGCTCGTCGTGCTGCCGGTTGCGATGCACCATCTGAGCCTGATCGATTCCCCTAGCTTTCTAATCGTCATGATGGCGGCGCTCGCCGTTTCGGCGCTGGCCGTGCTCGTCGCCGTTCTGGCGCTGATCCGGCTCTGGTTTTCCGGCGATCAAGGATGGATGAAGGCGCTATCGGGCCTTTTCCTCGGCCTCATCTGCCTCGCGCCATTCGGATATTATGGCTATCTTGCCTATCGCTATCCGCCGGTCACCGATATCGCGACCGTGGCCCGCGGTGAACTGCCGCTGCTCTTCCTGCCTGATACCGCAAAAATGCCGCCGCCGATCCTCCTCACCCCGGAGGATCAGGCCCGCATCTTCCCCAATGCCACGACGCGCACCTATCCTCTCGATGCCACCCAGCTTTTCGGCATCGTCGACAAGCTCGCCCTTGCCCAGGGCTGGGATATTCGCCGCAGGGTCGAGCCGGCGGCCGATGGCACACCGGGCCGCATCAATGCGCGGATCACCACCATTCCCGGCTGGCGCGAGGAAGCTGTGCTCCGCGTCACCGCGACACCGGGCGGGGCCAGCGTCGACATGCGCTCAGCCTCGATCAACGCGCCGCATGACTTCGGCTCGAACGGCTCGCGCATCGAGGATTTCATGATCGCGCTCGACAATGAAGTCACGACGCTTATTCGCGATAACCCCAATCCCACCCAGCCAACGCCGGAGGACGACGAGCCGGCCCCGCCGGTCGAAGGCGAATAGGCCCTACTGCGTCAGCACCCGCCGCACCGCGTCGTCCCAGCCGGCGACCTTGGCATCGCGCTCTGCCGCATCCATTTCCGGATCAAAGCGCTGGTCGCGCGCCCAGCTTGCCGCAAATTCCTCCATGCCGGGCCAGACACCGGCCTTCATGCCGGCAAGCCAGGCCGCACCCAACGCGGTCGTCTCCAAAATCGTCGGCCGATCGACCGGCGCATCGAGCACATCGGCAAGGAACTGCATGGTCCAGTCCGAGGCGACCATGCCGCCATCGACGCGCAGCACGGTTTCTCCATCTGCGGTCCAGTCCTTGCGCATGGCTTCGAGCAGGTCACGCGTCTGGTAGCAAACCGCTTCGAGCGCCGCGCGAGCGATTTCCGCCGGGCCGGTATTGCGCGTTATGCCAAAAATCGCGCCCCGCGCCTCGGCATCCCACCAGGGTGCGCCGAGCCCGACAAAGGCGGGCACCATATAGACGTGCTGGCTGGGGTCGGCCGTCCGCGCCAGAGGGCCGGTTTCGCTCGCATTCTTCACGAGTTTCAGCCCATCGCGAATCCATTGCACCGCCGCGCCCGCAATAAAGATCGAGCCTTCGAGCGCATAAATGGTTTCGCCATTGAGGCGATAGGCAATGGTGGTCAGCAGTCGGTTTTCCGACCGGACCATATCCTTGCCGGTATTAAGCACCGCAAAGCAGCCCGTCCCATAGGTCGATTTGACCATGCCCGGCTCGAAGCAGGCCTGCCCGATCGTCGCCGCATGCTGGTCGCCCGCGACCCCAAAAATCGGTATTTCCGCGCCGAGCAGCGCCGTGTCGGTGACGCCGAAATCATCGGCGCAATCCTTCACCTCGGGCAGCAGCGCCGCCGGCACGCCCAAGATATCGAGCAGTTCATCGTCCCACTGATTGCGCCCGATATCGAACATCAGCGTCCGCGCCGCATTGGTGGCGTCGGTCGCATGCATCTTGCCGCCCGTCAGGCGCCAGATGAGGAACGTGTCCACCGTGCCAAAGGCCAGCTTGCCCGCCTTGGCCTTGTCCCGCGCGCCCTCGACATGCTCGAGCAGCCATTTGACCTTGGTGCCGGAAAAATAGGGGTCGAGCAGCAGGCCGGTGCGCTC
>CAJYKO010000092.1 GCA_913775215.1 uncultured Devosia sp.
GGTCTATGGCGCGGTGCTGACGAATGCGCGGGTCATGGGTGAGTTTGGTGCGGTTTCCGTGGTTTCCGGATCGATCCGCGGGCAGACGAACACCTTGCCGCTGCAGATCAATTTGCTGTTCAACGACTTCAACATCGCCGGCTCTTTTGCAGCGGCCTCGACGCTCGCCCTGATCGCTGTCGTAACCCTCGTGATTAAATCCAGTCTTGAGGCCACCACGCGGGGCTAGCTGGATTTTTCTGTGTCGACGAAATCGTTCGGATGTTGGACCAAATATTCTGTGTTAAATAGGCCCGCGGATGTGCAGGCGGCACCGTCCAGCAATAGAAAAAGTCGCTTGAGCCGGCGCTCTTCCGCCCCCAGAGCGTTGGACGGAAATATCCATGCACACCGTTCACACAGTCGACCTGCGCAATCGCGAGCCACTGATCCTCGGCAGTACGCCGTTGGTGATGGGCATTCTCAACGTCACGCCGGACAGCTTTTCCGATGGCGGGCTGCATGACAATCTCGACCTAGCGGTCGCGCATGCGCGGGCAATGGTCGAGCAAGGCGCGCATATTCTCGACGTTGGTGGCGAAAGCACGCGGCCGGGTTCGGAAACGGTTGCTGTGCAAGAAGAGCTTGATCGGGTGATCCCGGTAATTGATGCGATCCGTAACGCGGGAATTACGACGCCGATTTCGATCGATACCAACAAGCCGCTGGTAGCGGATCAAGCCATCCAGGCCGGCGCGGATATTATCAACGACGTATTCGGCCTTCAGGGGCCGGACGAAATGGTCGAGATCGCCGCGCTTTATGGCGTGCCGGTGATCGCCATGCACTGGGACAAGCTTTGGGACGCTCAGACCGAGCCCATGTCATCCATGGTGGACTATTTTATCAGGACATTGGCTATCGCCGAGGCCAGGGGGCTAGCCGCGAGTCAGGTCATCCTTGATCCAGGCTTTGGCTTTACCAAGACGTTGGCACAGAACTATCAAATCCTCCGCGAACTGCCGCAGCTCTCGAAGGCCTTTTCGGAGCATGGCATTTTGATTGGGACGTCGCGGAAATCCATGATCGGACGACTGCTCGACAATCTGCCGAACCAGAGGTTGGCCGGAACGATTGCGACCACGGTTCAGGGCTACGAGCGCGGGGGACATATTTTCCGGGTGCACGATGTCGGTGCAAACCGCGATGCACTCCGCGTGGCCCAGGCGACGCTTTACGGCCCCTGACAGGACTAATTATGACTGATCCATTCACCGGTGACCGCATCATCCTTCGCGACCTTGGATTTTATGGCTTTCACGGGCTTTTTGCCGAGGAGGAGAAGCTGGGGCAGCGGTTTTTCGTCGACCTAGAATGCGGCGTCGATCTGACAGCCCCAGGCGAGACGGATGCGATCGGGCATACGGTGTCCTATGCCGATATCTATGATGTGGTGAACGAAACCTTTAAGAAGCGCACCAAGCTGATCGAGGCTCTGGGGCAGAATATCGTGACGGCGCTATTTGAGCGGTTCGGCGATATCAACTGGATCATCATTCGTATCCGCAAGCCGGAAGCACCGATCGCCATGGTGCGGGGCGAAGCGGCCATCGAGTTGCACCGGGTGAGGCCGAACTGATGGCTCAGGCCTGGCTTAGCCTTGGGGCGAATATCGGGGAGCCGCGGGCGCAACTCGTAGAGGCGATCCGTCGGCTCGACGCGCATCCGCAGATCAATGTGGTCAAGCAGTCATCGGTGATCGCGACCAAGCCCTGGGGCAAGACCGATCAGCCGGATTTTGCCAATATGGCGGCGGAAATCGCGACCGATCTTGCGCCGATTGATCTTCTCCATGTGGCGCTCGATACCGAGCGGGAGATGGGCCGCGTGCGGCACGAGGTCTGGGGACCGCGCGTAATCGATATCGACATCATCGCCTACGAGCGGATCGAGATGCAGACGGGGCGGCTCACCCTGCCCCATCCGCATGCGCATGCGCGGGATTTCGTGTTGGTGCCGCTGCGCGAGATCGCGCCGGAAACGGCGGACTGGATCGTCGGTTTAAGCGCGTAAAGCCTCGACGACGGCAACAGCGGTATCGAATTCCACACGGCGCTTGGCGCGGCGGATCATGGCTTCTTCATCTTCGCCCCAGAGCCGGATCTGGTGGTCTTCGTCGACATGGGCAGCGGTCCAGACCTGGTCTGGGTTAAGAAGTTGATGCAGCAGGGCGATAGCGAGGAGGCCGGAGCCGGTGATGCCGGTGATGGAGACGAGCGCTGTCAGCGACAGCAGCCCCTGCCCTTCGAGAGCCGCATCGAGGCGCTCAAGCGTCGAGGCTGGCTGGGGCTGGTGGATGATGCCGATGGTCGGCTGGAAGGCGACATCGAAGTGGCGCGCGAGCTTAACCAAGGCGCCGTCCCAATGATGTTCCTGATCGGCGACCAGTTCCTCGGGTGCATCGGCGCGGTAGAGGAGAAGGTCATTGCCAGCGAACTTGCCGATCTCGGCGCGGAAAGCCGGCGCCTGCTCCTCGCCGCTTTCGACGGCCGAATTGATGAGACGCACCATGGGCATGGTGGTGGGGTCGACATATTTGTCCTGCGCCGCCCATTCGGTCGCCATGGCTTGGGCGATGGATTGGGCGGGTACGACGACGGGCAACTTGCGCCCCGGAGTGCGGGTCGGCTTGCCATCGAGGGTAACCACGAAGCCGGCCTCCATGCGGGCGACGTCGACTTCCCTGTAGAACCGCTTGGGCAGCTCGATCTGGTTCATATGCTGCGCCTGGCCATAGCCAAACTCCTGATTTTTCAGGGCATCTTCGAGCTGGTCGCGCATGTTCAGTCCAATACGTGTTTGATCGCCGCGGGCAGATCCGCGTAACTATCGACGAGAATGTCGGCGCCGGCGGCCAGCAGTTCCTCGTTGTCGTGGTGGCCCCAGGTAACGCCAATGGCCTTGGTGCCAGCGGCCTTGCCCATTTCAATATCGTAAGTGGTATCGCCAATGATGACCGTATCGGCTTTGTCGGCGCCGGTTTCGGCCATGGCCCGCAGCATCATGCCGGGATGGGGCTTAGATGGGTTGTGATCTGGCGTCTGCAAGGTGACGAAATGATCGGCGATGCCGTGAAGCTGGGTCAGGCGGTGGACGCCGTTGAGACCCTTGCCGGTGGCGATACCGAGGACCGTCTCGGGCCAATCCTTCAGCAAATCAAGGGCTTCGCGCGCCCCTGGGAATAGACCTTCACGGCCTTCGGCCTGGACGAGAGAGGCGCGATAATGCCTGCGGTAGTCATCGGCCATCTGCTC
>CAJYKO010000093.1 GCA_913775215.1 uncultured Devosia sp.
TCCCCCAAGAGGGAGAGGTAGCTTTCGGCCGCTTATGATAAAGCTTCCGCTAGAAACGGCAGGCTGATGTCCATGCGGTAGTCGACGCTTGAGTGGTTGTCGGGGAATTCTTCGTAGCGGTGGGCGACGCCCTTTTGCTCGAGGGCTTTGTGGATGCGGCGGGAGCCGTATAGGATGTTGTATTGATCCTCGGTGCCGCAATCGAGGTAGAAGGCGTTCAGTTTGCCGATGGCGTCGGCGTGGGTTTCGACCATTCGCGCCGGGTCCCATTTGAGCCAGTTGGCCCAGCGCTCTTCGATCAATTCGCAGGTGTCCATGGTGACGGGGAGGCGGAGGCCGAGGAAGGTGTAGGGGTTGTCGTCGGGGTCGAAGCTGGCGGCCTGGGCGAGGATCATCAGGACAAGAGTGTCCTTGCCATCGATCTTGGGCTTGGCTTCGAAAGTGCGGAGCCAGGTTTCGATATCGTTGCCGAATTTGGCAAGGGCGCGCAGCGTGCCGGGGAATTCGGGGATATAGAGATTTTCAAAGCCGGCATCGCCCGAGTGGCTCGCCGCCGCCGCCCAAAAATCGGAATGCAGCATGGCGTGGACGAGCGCGCCGAAGCCGCCTGACGATTTACCGAAGACGCCGCGCTTGCCAGCACCGCCGCAGCTGAATTTTTCTTCGACTGTTGGGACCATCTCACGGATAAGAAAATCCTCGTAGTTTCCGAGGACGGGGCTATTCACATATTGATTGCCGCCGAGACGCGAGAAGCAATCGGGGAAGGCGACGACGACGGGCGGCATCTTGCCGTCGCCAATCAGGCGGTCGAGACGCTCGGGGACATTTTCGCCAAAATTCTTCCAGGCCGTGTGGGCGGGGCCGCCGGCAGTGAAGCCGACGAGATCAACGAGAAGCGGCAGACCTTCGCCCGTCTGGCCGGCCGGCACATAGACATCGACGAGACGCTCGGTGGGGTCGCCGAGGCGATTGCCAGCGATGGCTTTACTCTCCACGGTCAGGCGATGAATGGTGCCGGCGGGGTGGCTGGTGCGGCGCATGGTCTTGGCTCCCTTTGCTCGTTGGCTTCGAGGTTTGGCCCACGAGCATGTCCTTGGCAAGACGATGTGAACCGGGACCGCCGAAGAGTCGTTGGAAGGGATCATGGGCTTTCTCATCGACCGCAACCTTTACGTTCCCGCCATTGATGCCTGGATTGATCCGGCAGAGCCTAAGCCGCGCGCCATCATCACGCATGGCCATGCCGACCATGCCAGGTCGGGCCATGGAAGCGTGCTCGCGACGCCGGACACGATCGAAATCATGAAGGTACGTTATGGCGTTGATTGCGCTGGGCGCTTCGAGGCGCTCGATTATCGGACGCCACTCGATATCGACGGTATGACCGTCAGCTTTCATCCCGCCGGACATATTCTCGGGTCGGCGCAGGTGCTGATGGAACAGGGTGGGCAGCGCGCGGTGGTGACGGGAGATTATAAGCGGCTCCGGGACCGCACGGCGCAGCCCTATGAGGCGGTGGATTGTAATCTCCTGGTGACCGAGGCGACCTTTGGTCTGCCCGTATTTCAGCATCCCGATCCCAAATTCGAGATTGGGCGGTTGCTCAAATCGGTCGAGGCGCAGCCCGAGCGGTGTCATCTTGTGGGCAGCTATGCGCTTGGCAAGGCGCAGCGGGTGATTGCGCTTTTGCGCGATGCCGGCTGGGACAAGCCGATCTATCTTCATGGTGCCATGGTCCGGCTTTGCGAACTTTATCAAGCGCTCGGGGTCGAATTGGGCGAGTTGTTGCCGGCGACGGGCATGCCAAAAGCCGAGATGATGGGGCAGATCGTCATCGCGCCACCGTCAGCCATTCGCGACCGGTGGAGCCGGCGGTTTCCCGACCCCGTCGTGTGCCAGGCCTCGGGCTGGATGAGCGTCAAGCAGCGCGCCAGACAGGCTCTGGTGGAATTGCCGTTGGTGATTTCGGACCATTGCGACTGGGGCGAACTCAATACCTCGATTCTCGAGTGCGGCGCGGAAACGGTCTGGGTGACGCATGGGCGCGAGGATGCGCTGGTCTATTGGTGCAGGCAGCAGGGGCTCGATGCGGAGCCGCTTGCACTGCCGGGGCTTGATGACGATGGCGGGGAGGGCGGGGAATGAAGCGGTTCGCGGACCTGCTCGAACTCCTGGCGCTGACGCCCTCGCGCTTGCGCAAGATCGAAGCGCTGAAGCGGTATTTCACCGAAGTGCCGGATCCTGATCGGGGCATCGCGTTGGCTGTGCTGACGGGTGAAATGGACATTCGCAACGTCAAGCCCGCGCTGTTGCGCGAGACGGTGTTGCGCGAGGTCGACGACACGCTCTTTGCGCTCTCCTACGATTATGTCGGGGATCTCGGCGAAACCATTGCGCTGATCTGGCCGCATAAGGGCGAGGGTGAACTACCAAGCTTGAGCGAGACGGTGGACCTGCTCAACCGCACCAGCAAGGCGGAATTGCCCAAGGTGATCGGTGGGCTCTTGAGCCAGGCTGCGATCCATGAGCGCTGGGCGCTAGTCAAGCTCGCGACCGGGGCTTTGCGCATCGGGGTTTCGGCGCGGCTGGCCAAGACCGCGTTGGCGGAGATGAGTGGCGTGCCGCTGCAGGATATCGAGGAAGTTTGGCATGGATTGAAGCCGCCCTACCAGAATCTCTTCGCTTGGCTCGAAGGGAAGGCTGCGCGACCCGATATCGACCATGCGGCGCGGTTCCATCCGATGATGCTCTCCAATCCGATCGAGGACCGGGATTTCGAAAAGCTCGACCCTAAGGATTTTTCGGCGGAGTGGAAGTGGGACGGCATAAGGGTGCAACTGGTGATGGGGCCGCAGGGCGTCTCGATGTTTTCGCGGACGGGCGACGATATAGGCGGCTCATTTCCCGACGTGGTCGAGAATGCAGTTGGTGAAGCAGTGCTCGATGGGGAACTCTTGGTCGGGCACGATTTCGATGCGAAGAGTTTCAATGATCTGCAGCAGCGGCTCAATCGCAAGGTGGCCTCGGGCAAGCAGATGCAGGAGCTGCCGGCATTTGTGCGGGTCTACGATATCCTGTTCGATGGGCGAGAGGATGTGCGGGCGCTGGGCTGGGAAGAGCGGCGGGTGCGGCTCGAAAAATGGTTCGCGGCCCATCCGCAGACGCGGCTCGATATCTCGGAAATTCTGCCATTTGCCGATTGGGAGGATCTTGGGCGATTGCGGCGAATGGGCGCTGATGAACATGGCCACGAGGGCGTCATGCTCAAACTCCGGACGTCGCCCTATGTGCCGGGGCGGCCCAAGGGATTTTGGTTCAAGTGGAAGCGCGATCCCAATGTCGTCGATGCGGTGCTGATGTATGCTCAGCGCGGGCACGGCAAGCGCAGTTCCTACTATTCGGACTACACGTTCGGGGTCTGGAAGGGCAACGAGATCGTGCCGATCGGTAAGGCCTATTTCGGCTTTACCGATGAGGAATTAAAGCAGCTCGACAAGTGGATCCGGGCGCATACGACGGCCAGTTTTGGGCCAGTGCGCGAAGTGAAGAAAGAGCTGGTGTTCGAGGTGGCGTTCGATTCTGCGCAAAAGAGCGGGCGGCACAAATCGGGCGTCGCGCTCAGGTTTCCACGCATCAGCCGCATCCGCTGGGACAAGCCGGCGCAGGAGGCGGCTCGGCTCGAAGATATGGACGCCTTCGTCGGTTGAGCGATGTCGATAAAAAGCGAAGTAATATCTTGATCGGGGTTTAGCGCGCCTCTGGCATGGCTTGGGCACGGAGTGTCCGATGGCCCTAAGCGCTGCGAGCTATAACCAGCCAAGTGTTCCTGCGCGCTTTCAGCAAGCGCGGCAAAGTCTTCTCGCGCTCAAAAGCACGATGGGCCAAAGCAAGACCATCGAAGAGGTCAGCTTTGAGGTCAAGCGCGAAACGCGCATCCGCTTTGTAACCCAGCCGGTCTACGCGAACCGAACGACTTATGGGATGCGCGATGTCTATACCGAGCGGGATGTGACAGAGGATCGGGCGGTCTATGAGACGCGGCCAACCTATGCGGATCGTCCCGTCTACGAGACCAAGATCACGGGTACCCGGGATCTGCGTGGCTTTGCGTCGGCGACTGCGGCTGGGCTCGATGAAAAGGCCGATTTTTCCGTGCAGGTCGGATCGGGCGCTGCCGCGCGTGTACAGTTTACGGGGAGCACCGTAGCGGTGACCCAAAACGGCGCGACCCATAATTTTGCCTATACGGCGAGCGCGGGATCATTCCAGTCCGCGATGATCTCGGCGCTCAACAGCGTGAGCGGACTCACTGCAAGTTTTGATATCAGCGGCCATCTATCCCTCAAGACCAATAACGCCGAGAGCCTGACGCTCGCAGAAGTCGCCAATGAGCTGCTCGATCTTTCCGGCACGGCGCTCGACAAGCTTGGTTTGTCGGCGGGGACTGTCAGCCGGCGGCAGACGGGGACGGTGCGTGAGCAGAATGGCACTGAGCAGGTGCAGACGGGAACTGAAACCGTCGTTGTTGGCCGAGAGAGCGTCAAGACCGGCAGCGAGCGGTACGAATTGGGCTCGGAAATCTATGTCTCCGGCTCAGAGCAGGTTGAAGACGGCACGGAAAGCGTCGTTATCGGCTATGAGCGTGTGGTGAAATCCACCGATATTGGCGCAATGGACGTTCGCACCAAGCAGGCTTCCGCCCGTCAAACCATGGTTGGGCTGATCAAGGCGGCGCAGAAGGATATCGGTGCGGCGGGGGTCATTGGAACGCGGGTCGGTGAAGGGCTATCCAGCATCATCTCGCTGCTCGCGAGCAAGGACCCGCTGACTGCGGACAAGCTCGATATGGCAGTCAAAAATCTCGATCAGGCGCGCGCGGCCTATATGACCAGCACCTATTCAAGCTCGGGTGGACTTTTCTCCAGGAGCGTCTAGGCGACGGCGGCGCGAAGGCCCGTTGAGGGGAATTTGCGGCCGGCTTTGATGAGCTTGCCATCGTGGCCGAGGGCTCGGTCGAAAAGCGCGATCAGCAAGGGATTGGGTGAGGCCTGCGGCACGGTGCGGAAAATCGCCTGGCCGGCTTTGTCGGCGGGAAGCGTACGCGCTAAAATACCTAGGGCGATAGCGGCGGCGCGGGTGCGGCCCTGAAGGCAATGGATCATCAGGCGCGCGTCCTTTGGGAGCGTCGCGATGAAGCCAAGGATTTCTTCGATATGGGCCGGGGTCGGCGCACCGGGAGCGCTGGGATCGACCACGTCTTCAAAGCGGGAATGGAGTTGGCGCGATTGGTCGAAATCGGGCAGGCCGAGATAGCGGTTTTCCGGCCCATAGACCGAAATGATATGGCTCGGGCCCCATTCGGCGCCATTGCGGCGGGCTTCGGTCTGGCTGCACACCAGCATGGCAGATGGCCAGCGATTGGGATGGCCGGTGCCATCGGTCAGCGGCGTGAACAGCTCGGACATTAGCCTAACTCGAAACGACTCGATCGCGTGCAAGTTTGCGGATTTCGTGCAGCTCGGCAATCGTGGTTTGAAGGTCTGTGAGCTGTTGTTCAAGGAGTTCTAAACGCTCCTCGACTTTTTCCGCTAAAAGGCTGACTTGCTGGCCGCGATCGGCGTCATAGAGCGCGAGATAATCCGAGATATCTCGGAGCGAAAAGCCCAGGCGCTTGCCGCGGAGAATAAGGATCAGCCGGGCGCGATCGCGGCGGCGGAAGACGCGGGTGGCCCCCAGGCGTTCGGGCGAAATCAGGCCTTTGCTCTCGTAAAAGCGGATGGCGCGGGTGGAGATGCCGAACTCCTTGGCGAGGTCGGCAATGGAATAGAGTTCCGCATTTTCGGGATCGACAGGGCTCACGAGTGCGCAGCCTTCTCTTTCGCGTATTCGGCGCGCAATTCCTTTTTGCTGAGTTTGCCGATCAGCGTCTTGGGCAGCGCGTCCTTAAAGATGATTTCCTTGGGCATTTCTATCTTGTTGAGCTTTTCGGCGAGGAAGTGCTTGAGGTCGGCTTCGCTTACGGCTTTGCCATCGCGCAATTTGACATAGGCGACCGGCGCTTCGCCGCGATAGGTGTCGGGCACGCCGATGACATTGGTTTCCTCGACCGCGTCATGGGTCATCAGCGCCTCCTCGATGACGCGCGGATAGACGTTGAAGCCAGAGCAGATGATCAGGTCCTTGATGCGATCGACGAGGAAGACATAGCCGTCTTCATCCATATGGCCGATATCGCCGGTGCGCAGCCAGCCATCGTCGAAGGCCTCGGCGGTGGCCTCCGGATTTTCGAAATAGCCCGGCATGACCTGAGCGCCCTTGACCTGCAGCTCGCCATTTTCGCCGATTCCGACTTCCTTCTTGGTATCGACATCGATGAAGCGGATATCGGTGCCGGGGAGGGGCAGGCCGATTGACATGGGTTTGGAGGCGACGCGGAGCGCAGCGCAGCAAACGACGGGGGAGGCTTCGGTGAGGCCATAGCCTTCGGCCAGAATTGCTTTGGATTTCTTGGCAAAGGCATTGCGGACTTCGTCGGGCAGTGCGGCGCCGCCGGAAATCGCGACTTCTAGGCTCGCAAGATGTTCGGCCTTGGCCGTATCGGCGCGGGCGACGGCGTTGAGCAATGTCGGTACGGCAGGAAGAACATTGGCTTTGGTGCGCACAAGGAGGTCGAGCAGCGCTTTCAACTCGAAGCGCGGGAGCATGACGACCTGGGTGCCATTGCAGAGCGGCACGTTCATGCAGACGGTCATAGCAAAGATATGGAAGAACGGCAGGACGGCAACGACCTTGGAGGGCGGGTAGAATAGCCCGCAGCCCCATTTGTCGATCTGGCTCATATTGGCCGCGATATTGGCGTGGGTCAGCAGCGCGCCCTTGGGAATGCCTGTCGTGCCGCCGGTATATTGCTGGACCGCGATATCGGTCTCGGCGTCGATATGGATGGCGCTCGGTGTGCGCTTGAGGGCGATCAGTTCGTCGAACGGGGTGATCTGGCTTTCGAACGGCGACTTTTTGGGGCGAGCCATGTCCTTGCGCTTGAAGAGCGAGAACAGAACCTTTTTGGCGAGCGGCAGGGCGTCGGGGAAATGGCAGACGACGAGCGATTTGACGTGACCAGCCTTGAGGAGAGCCTCGCCCTTTTCAAAGATCTGCTGGAGATCAAGCGTGACCATGAGATCGGCGCCGGCATTGGCGGTAATGTGGCTGAGTTCGGCGACGGTATAGAGCGGATTGCAGTTGACGACCGTGCCGCCTGCGCGGAGCACGCCATAATAGGCGATGGGGTAAAAGGGCGTATTGGGCAGCATGAGCGCGACGCGCGTGCCCTTCTTGACGCCGAATTCGGACTGCAGTGCGCCGGCAAAAGCGACGATCTTTTTCGAGAGTTCGCCGAAGGTGGTGGTGCCGCCGAGAAAATCGACCGCGACGGCGGAGGGGTTGCGGGCGCAGGCGGCGAGCACCTGTTCGTGGACCGGCGTCGTGTCAATTTCGGTCTGCCACTCGATGCCGTCGGGATAGTTGGCGATCCAGGGGCGCAGGCGGTCCGTGGCTGCCGTCATAAACTACTCCTCCTCAAGAGGCCGGCGGCGCCGTGGTCTTTTCGACCTGTGCCATTTCTCCCGCCAGCACTGACAAGAATTATTTCACGCCTTTACGTTAGCGTCAAACAACTGCCCATGTGCCGTGATCGTTTCGGGGGAGAAACGAGCATGCGGCGAGGAGGAAATGCGGCGTGACCCGGTTCAGTTTCGAAGCCGAAGTCATCTATTGGCGTGGACCCGCGCCTTACTATTTTGCGCGTCTGCCGGCTGAAATCGCCGGCGAAATAGAAGAGCTCAAGAAATCGGTTTCCTATGGATGGGGTGTCGTGCCGGTCATGGCCGCGATCGAGGGAACTGCATTCCGCACTTCGCTTTTCCCTAGAGATGGGGGCTTTCTTCTGCCGCTCAAGGATGCGGTGCGCAGGAGCATTTCCA
>CAJYKO010000094.1 GCA_913775215.1 uncultured Devosia sp.
CGCCGAACATCGGCCGGTAATGCATGGGCTGGGGCGTCGGGATGGAGGCGTTGGGATCGCCCATCGGCGCTGCCGCAATGGAGCCGCCCAGCAGCACCATTTCGGGCTTCACCCCGAAAAACGCCGGGTTCCAAAGCACGAGATCGGCGCGCTTGCCGACCTCGACCGAGCCGATATGCTGGCTGAGTCCGTGGGCAATGGCGGGGTTGATCGTATATTTTGCGATGTAGCGGCGGACGCGATAATTGTCGTTGTCACCGGTTTCCTCGGCGAGCTTGCCTCGCTGGCGCTTCATCTTATCGGCGGTTTGCCAGGTGCGGATCAGGACTTCGCCGACGCGGCCCATGGCCTGGCTGTCGGAGGAGATGACCGAGAGCGCGCCCATGTCGTGGAGGATGTCCTCGGCCGCGATGGTTTCCTTGCGGATGCGGCTTTCGGCAAAGGCGACGTCTTCGGGGATTGACTGGTCGAGATGGTGGCAGACCATCAGCATATCGAGATGCTCGGCGATGGTGTTGACCGTGTACGGCCGCGTTGGATTGGTCGAGGAGGGGATGACGTTGGGCAGGCCCGCGACTTTTAGGATGTCCGGCGCGTGACCGCCGCCGGCGCCTTCGGTGTGGAAGGCGTGGATGGTGCGGCCCTTGAAGGCACCGACCGTGTCTTCGACGAAGCCAGATTCGTTGAGCGTGTCGGTGTGAATCATCACCTGCACGTCGTATTCGTCGGCAACCGAGAGGCAGTTGTCGATGGCGGCGGGGGTGGTCCCCCAGTCTTCGTGGAGTTTCAGGGCCGAAGCGCCGGAGAGGATCATCTCGACGAGCGGAGCAGGCACGGCGGCGTTGCCCTTGCCGGCGAGCGCCAGGTTCATTGGGAAAGCATCAAAGCTTTCGATCATGCGCTCGACATGCCAAGCGCCGGTGCAGGTGGTGGCGAGGGTGCCATGGGCCGGGCCGGAGCCACCGCCGAGCATGGTGGTAACGCCTGACATCAGCGCTTCTTCGATCTGCTGGGGACAGATGAAATGGATATGGGCGTCCATGCCACCGGCAGTCAGGATCTTGCCCTCGCCAGCAATGGCTTCGGTCGAGGGGCCGATGATGATGTCGACGCCCGATTGCGTATCAGGATTTCCGGCCTTGCCGATGCCGACGATGCGGCCGTTCTTGAGACCGATATCGGCTTTGAAGATGCCGGTATAGTCGACAACGAGAGCATTGGTGATGACGGTGTCGACGGCACCTTCCGCGCGGGTGCGCTGGGACTGGCCCATACCGTCGCGGATGACCTTGCCGCCGCCGAATTTCACCTCTTCGCCATAGGTAGTGAAATCCTTTTCTACCTCGATGAAGAGTTCAGTATCGGCCAGGCGCACCTTGTCGCCGGTGGTTGGGCCGTACATGTCGGCATAGGTGGCGCGGGAAATGCGAGCGGGCATGGCGGCTCCGAGATCAGGAGAAACGGGACGGCAACGACAAAAGCGCCCGGCCATTTTTGGCCGTGCGTCGACGCTGCGTAAAAGCTTTGGTTTTCGAGTCGGTTAGTGTGCGGTCTTGCGAGATTGAGTCTGGTAGACAGCGACCGAGCGGTCGATGACGGAATCTAGAATTTTCTCGCCCTCGGCGATTTGCGTATCCGAGCGCATCGTCGCAGAGATCAGCGACATGGCCAGCGCCTGAATGGCATAGGCGTGCTTGGTCTTGCCAGCTTGGTGATACTCGTTGCCGCGCGTCTCGAATATTTTGAGCAGATCGTTGTAAGTCTGGGGCGTCATATTGGCCTTGGCCGTAGCCCAATTCTGCTGCTGAAGACTGGCTGCGATATCCGCGGCAAGATGGCCGATCAGAGCCATTGCTTCCCCATCCTCGCCGCCTGTCTTCACAATGTCGCTGACGACCGCTGTGAGGCGCTGCTTGAATTCGGCTTTGCGGGTGTCGGCGTCGGTTTGGGCAGTCATGGTCATCCAGGCAAATCGCAGCGTAAGTGGTGGCCGTTAAACCATCATTCGCTGCCGATTGCCACGGCGAAGACCGGAAATTGCCCCGAGCCGACTGCATGATCAGAGCGCGCCCATGATCTTCTGACGGAAGCCGAAGATCTGCCGGTCGCCGCCGATGGGAACCAGGCGGACTTCGCGCGTCTGGCCTGGCTCAAAGCGCACGGCCGTGCCTGCTGCGATGTCGAGCCGCATGCCGCGTGTCTGTTCGCGGTCAAAGCTGAGGCCGGCATTGGTTTCATAGAAATGGTAGTGAGAGCCGACCTGAATGGGCCGGTCGCCGGTATTGGCGACTTCGATGGTGAGTTGATCGAGCCCGGCATTGAGCTCGATCGTGCCTTCGGCTGGGATGATTTGTCCGGGGATCATGCCGACCTCACGCTGCGAATGCGAGCCAGAGGCCGCCGAGCGCGGTTGCTGCGCCAGCGATGCGGCCGAGCGCCTTGCCACCGAAGCGGCCAAGCGCAAGGCCGAGACCAATGCCAACGACATGTAGGACAGCAGTGGCGATCATGAAGCCGATGGCAAATTGCCAGGCGCCTGCTTCGCCCAGTTCACCGCCATGGGCGTGGCCGTGAAAGAAGGCAAAGAAGCCGACCATGGTGGCGACGGCGCCAGTGGGAACGGGCAGGGCAAGGGCGATAGAGATGCCGATGAAGATCACCGAGGCCAGAATGACCGGCTCGACAAAGGGTAGGGGTACGCCGGCAATCGCGGCGGCAAAACCGACGGCCATGGTGCCGACAAAGGCGGCGGGCACGATCCAGATGGCGCGACCGCCCTGCATGGCGGCCCAGAGTCCGACAGCCACCATGGCCAGGATGTGATCGAGGCCGAAGAGCGGGTGGCTGAAGCCGGCCGCGAATGAGCCGTGCTCGGCTGGGTCGAGATGGGCGAAGGCGGGCATGGTGGCAGCCGCCAGGATGGAAAGGGCGATCAGCGTGCGCTTGAACATGGTTGCCTCTGTTTAGCGAATGGGTTGATGGACGGTGACGAGCTTGGTGCCGTCCGGGAAAGTGGCCTCGACCTGCACGTCGTGGATCATCTCGGCGATGCCCTCCATGACCTGGGCGCGCGTGATGACATGAGCGCCGGCTTCCATCAGCTCAGATACGGCGCGGCCATCGCGGGCGCCCTCGACGACGAAATCGGTGATCAGCGCGATGGCTTCCGGATGATTGAGTTTGACGCCGCGCTCGAGTCGTTTGCGTGCGACGATCGCGGCCATTGCAATGAGCAGCTTGTCTTTTTCGCGGGGGGTCAGGTTCATTGGCCGTTTCCTACAAATGCCAGAGGCGCGGCAGATCGCCGGCGCCGGTAAGTTCGATCAGAGTTGGTACGATCATACGCCGCAAGGCAAGCCCCGTTGGCGCCATGGCGCGGATCACAAGGCGCTCGCCGGTGGCGCTGGCGGCGATGATGCCGGGGCCGGCATGCAGGCGACGGACACGCTGCAGCATCATGTCTGCCCGATCTGGGTCGGTGGCGATATGCAGGATAGTCGCAAACGCCCGATTGCCGTGGAGGAGGGACAGGCTGTCGCGTTCGTTGCCATCGCCGGTGAGGCGGGTGGCTTCGGCATGGATCAGCCGGTCGCCGCGATATATGCGCCAGTTGTCCGAGAAAAGAGCATCGCGTGCGTCCTCGCCCATGGCATCCCGGCCGAGGAGGACGGCTTCGATGGCGGTCATCGTCGCGGAGGGATCTAGGACAACACTGAGTTTGCGGCTGAGCTTGCTACCGGCAAAAAGGATGGTTTCCTGCGGTAACCAGTCTAGATGCGCGCCGGCCCCAACATGCAGGCTGGCATGGACCTGCGCAGTATCGCCGGTTGAACGATAGCTTCGCTCGCAGGCCTGGGTGGTGACAACAAGTTTTCCCTCAGCGGCAACCTCTGCGGACCAGTCAATTTGGTCTCCGCCAGTAATGCCGCCAGCTGTATTGATGAAAACAGCCTCAAGTGCTTGGGAGTGGGTATGCGGCAAGCGTATCTTGGCGCACCCTTCTTGAAAGAGGGTGTCGAGGCAAGTCTTGCCATTGCGTTGTTTGGTGTGGATGCGGCCAATTCCACGCGCACGTTGCATGCGTGGCAAAGCAGCAAGTGCTTCAAAATTTGGTTTTAGGGCAAAATTCATTGCAACGTTCTGGCCCCAGCCCCGTTATTCGAGCGAGCAAGCGCTCTTTCATAGAGAATTTTCAAGAGGTTATATAAATGACCATTAAGTCCGCTCTTTCTGTTGTCGCTCTTACCGTTGCTTTCTCTGGCGCCGCTTTTGCCCAGGGCATGATGATCAACGGCGCTGCCGTTTCCGAAACCGATCAGCCAGCTGTCCAGGAACGCTGCGACCAACTCTCGAACGCTCAGGCCACTGAATCGCTGAGCCCGACCACCAACGAATCTGACGCTTCGGCTGATGCTTCGAGCGCTGGCACTGCCGGTGTTGACGCGACTATCGACACCGCTCCGGCTGTGAACGAAGTTCAGGACGCAACCACCACGATCGATCTCGACACCATCTCGCTGCAGGCTTGCATCGATGGCGGCTTCGTCAAGATGTAAAAGTTCGCTCATCAGCGTCTTTCGGGCACCTGACTTCGGTCAGGTGCCTTTTTGTTTATACCATAAGGTGTTTGCGGACATCGGGCCTATCGAGATCGCTCGACGGGCCTTTGTGCATGATTTCGCCTCGGTCCATTACGTATATGTCGTCAGCGATTTCGCGGCAGAAGTCGAGGAATTGCTCGACCAGAAGAATGGTCATGCCCTTTTCGTCGCGGAGAAACTGCAGGGCGCGGCCGATGTCCTTGATGATCGAGGGCTGAATGCCTTCGGTTGGTTCATCGAGAACCAGAACTTTGGGTCGGGTGACCAGAGCGCGGCCGATAGCGAGCTGCTGCTGCTGACCACCCGAGAGATCGCCGCCCCGCCGCCCAAGCATGGATTTTAAGACCGGGAACAGCTCGAAGATGTAATCGGGGATGTTTCTGTCGCTGCGGGTAAGGCCGGCATAGCCGGTCTCGAGGTTTTCCTTGACCGTCAGCAGCGGGAAGATTTCGCGCCCCTGGGGCACATAGCCAATGCCCATGCGGGCGCGCTTATATGGCGGCGTTTTTTTAAGCACTTCGCTGCCGAAAGTTATGGCACCTGACGAGATATGGTTGACGCCCGTAATGGCGCGAAGGGTCGAGGATTTTCCGACGCCGTTGCGGCCGAGGACGGCGGTAATTTTGCCGGGTTGGCAGTCGATAGAGACGCCTTTCAGTGCCTGCGCGGCGCCATAATGAAGATCGATGGTGCTGATCGAAAGAGCTGCGGTCATCGTCCAAGGTACCTTTCAATCACGACCGGATTGGCGCTGACCTGGTCGAGTGTCCCCTCAGCCAGAACGGCGCCTTCGGCGAGGCAGACAACGCGCGAACCCAGTTCGCGCACGAAGCTCATGTCGTGCTCGACCACTACGACGGATCGGGTCTGGGCGATTTCACGTAGCAGTTTGGCCGTCTCCTCTGTTTCGCTATCGGTCATGCCGGCGACGGGTTCGTCGACGAGCAGGAGCTTCGGATCCTGTGCAAGCAACATGCCAATTTCGAGCCACTGCTTTTGGCCGTGGCTGAGATTGGCCGCGAGCTCGTCCTTGCGGTGCAGGAGGCGGACGGTTTCGAGTATTTCGGTGATGCGGGCGACGTCATCGTCGCTGGCCGTATAGAAGAGCGCGGAAAAGATGCCGCGTGGCTTCTTTAGTGCCATTTCGAGATTGTCCCAGACCGTGTGGCTTTCGAAGACCGTCGGCTTCTGGAATTTGCGGCCAATGCCGAGATTTGCGATCGCCACCTCATCAAGCTTGGTGAGGTCCGTACGACCATCGAACATGACGTCGCCGGCATCGGGGCGCGTCTTTCCAGTGATGATGTCCATCATCGTAGTCTTGCCCGCCCCATTTGGGCCGATGATGGCCAGCATTTCCATGGGGCGCACGATGATCGAGAGATTGTTGATGGCCTTGAACCCGTCGAAGGCAACCGAGACGCCGTTGAGATAGAGCATCGTGTCCTGGGCTTTGCTCATGGCTTACTCCGCCGGACGGGGTTGGGGATTGTTGAAAGTCGAAGGGTTTTCGCCGCGCTCGATGTCAGCGGATTGGGCTGGGGTCGGAGCATCCGGTTCGGCCTTCTGTCGATTGCCGAAAAGCTGCTTCCAGAG
>CAJYKO010000095.1 GCA_913775215.1 uncultured Devosia sp.
CAACCAGGTGCCGCGAACCCTCCGCGATGGTGCCTATGGCCTCGGTGCCACCCAGTCCGAGACGATCCGCAATGTCCTCCTGCCGGCAGCCCTCCCCGGCATTGTCGGCGCCTTCCTTCTCGCGGTCAGCCGCGCCATTGGCGAAACCATGATCGCGGTTCTTGCTGCCGGTAACGCGCCGATCCTCCGCGGCAATCCGCTTGAGCCGGTCTCAACCATCACAGTTTCCATCGTCAACCAGCTCACCGGCGATACCGATTTCACCGGCCCGCAGTCCCTGGTCGGCTTTGCTCTGGGTCTGACGCTCTTTGTCGTCACCCTCTGCCTCAACATCTTCGCGCTCTACATCGTGCGCCGCTTCCGGGAGCAGTACGAATAAAATGGCTACCGATATGCAGACGTCCTCCAGCGCTAGCGCAGATCGCCGCAAGCTTGTCCGGTCCGGCCTCCGCCGCCGCCACATGAACGAGCAGATCTTCCGCGCCTTCGGCATTGCGGCCATCGCCCTCGCCCTCGGCTTCGTCGCCCTGCTCTTCGTCGACGTGTTCCGCAAAGGCATCCCGGCCTTCATCCAGTCCAACGTCCACCTGTCGGTCACCTACGACCCGGCCGTGATCGATGTTGGCCCCGCGCCTGCCCGCGCCGATTTTGGTTCGGAAGCCGAATACAATGCTGCGAGCCTGAAATGGCAGCGCGACCTCGCGCTCCTCAATTGGAACACGATCGTCGAAGCATCCCTTCGCAAGTCGGTTCCGGCTGGCTACGAGATTTCGAGCCGCGAACTCCTCGCGATCCCCGAAACCAATGCCCGCCATGCCCTGCGCGAAAAATTCGTCCAGGATCCCTCGCTCCTCGGCCAGACCGTCGAAGTCGACGTGCTCGCCTCTGCCAACACGGCCAACTGGGTCAAGGGCAACATCGACCGCTCGCTCGGCGATGCCCAGCAGCAGTTGTCCGCGCCAACCCGCGGCTTGATCGACATCTTCGAAGAAAACGGCACCATCACAAATGGCTTTGCCTGGTCCATCTTCACCAATGTCGATAGCCGTTCGGCTCCGGCCTCCGCCGGTCTCCTCGGCGCCTTTGTCGGCACGCTCTGGATGATGCTGATCGTTGTCGTCCTCGCCGTTCCGATCGGCGTTGCCGCGGCCATCTATCTCGAAGAGTTCGCGCCAAAATCGCGCCTCACCGATCTCATCGAGGTCAATATCAACAACCTCGCGGCCGTCCCCTCGATCGTCTTCGGTCTCCTCGGCGCCGCGGTGTTCATCAACTGGTTCCACCTGCCGATCTCGGCCCCGCTGGTCGGCGGTCTGGTGCTAACCCTGATGACCTTGCCCACGATCATCATCGCCACCCGTGGCGCGCTGATGGGCGTCTCCCCAGCCCTTCGCCAGGCAGCGCTTGGCATGGGTGCGTCCAAGACCCAGATGGTGTTCCACCACGTCCTGCCGGTGACCTTCCCCTCGATCCTCACCGCCACCATCCTCGGCGTCGCCCATGCCCTCGGCGAAACCGCCCCGCTGCTGCTCATCGGCATGAAGGCCTTCGTTGCTTCGGTCCCCGCGACCCCGCTCGATCAGGCCGCCGCCCTCCCCGTCCAGATCTATCTCTGGCAGGGCAATGAAAACCGCAATTTCTTCGAGCCCCGCACGGCCGCTGCCATCATGGTGCTGCTTGGGGTCATGATCCTGCTCAATGGCGTTGCGATCTATCTTCGCTCCCGCCTTGAAAAGCGCGCTTAAGGAGTGTGATCCAAATGGATATGCTTGCCGGCAAGGTAAAGAAGACCTCCCAGAACCTGGACTCCGCTATGAACCCGACTGACGTGCTTGACCGCCCTATCCGCCTCACCGCCCGCGACGTGACGGTTCACTATGGCGCCAAGCAAGCTCTGCACGGTATTTCGATCGACATCCCAGACCGCGCCGTCACCGCCTTCATCGGGCCCTCGGGCTGCGGCAAGTCGACGTTCCTGCGCTGCATCAATCGCATGAACGACACCATCGAAGGCGCCAAGGTCGGCGGCACGATCAAGCTCGATGGCGAAGACATCTATGATCCTTCCCTCGACGTCGTCGAACTCCGCGCCCGCATCGGCATGGTCTTCCAGAAGCCCAATCCCTTCCCCAAGTCGATCTATGACAACGTCGCCTATGGCCCGCGCATCCATGGCCTGGCGCGTAACAAGACCGATCTCGACGAAATCGTTGTCTCGTCGCTCCGCAAGGCCGGCCTCTTCGAAGAAGTGAAGGATCGCCTCAATGAGCCCGGCACCGGTCTCTCCGGCGGTCAGCAGCAGCGCCTCTGCATTGCCCGCGCTATCGCCGTCGGCCCCGAAGTGATCCTGATGGACGAGCCCTGCTCGGCCCTCGACCCGATCGCCACCGCCGTCATCGAAGAGCTGATCGACGAACTGCGTGAAAACTACACAATCGTCATCGTGACCCACTCGATGCAGCAGGCCGCCCGCGTTTCCCAGCGCACCGCCTTCTTCCACCTGGGCAACCTGATCGAACAGGGCCAGACCGAAGACATCTTCACCAATCCGGTGAACAAGCAGACCCAGGACTACATCATGGGCCGCATCGGCTGATCGCGGAACGAGGAACCAAAATCATGCCAAACAATGCATCCGACCACATCGTCTCGTCCTTTACCGACGAGCTGAACACCCTGGCCCAGACCATCGCCGAAATGGGCGGTCAGGTCGAAGTCGCCATCGAGAACGGCACCAAGGCCCTTCTCAAGCTCGACCGGGAGCTGGCTGACCTCACCATCATCGCCGACCAGCGCATCGACGACATGCAGCGCAAGATCGACGAAATGGCTGTGTCGCTCATCGCGCGCCGCCAGCCGATGGCAAGCGACCTGCGCTCGGTCATCACTGCGATCCACGTTGCCAACGATCTCGAACGCGTCGGCGACATGGCCAAGCAGCTTGCCCGCCGGTCGCTCAAGCTCGAAGGCATCAACCTGCAGCCGACTTTCTACAATGGCGTCAAGAACATGACCGCCCTTGTCCTTCGTCAGCTCAAGGACGCCCTCGACGCCTACGCCAATCGCGACGCCGCGGCCTCGGTCGAAGTCTGCAACCGCGACGATCAGGTCGATGCCATGCACACCTCGCTCTTCCGCGAACTGCTGACCTATATGCTCGAGGATCCGCGCAACATCACCACCTGCACGCATCTTCTCTTCTGCGCCAAGAACCTCGAGCGCATCGGCGACCACGCGACCAACATCGCCGAACGCGCCTACTACCTGCAAACCGGCAAACAACTTACCGCCGACGTGCAGGAACTGCACCGTACGCAGATCAAAGCGTAAATTAACCACCAGCCTTTCCTGACCCCTCCCCCCTGGAGGGGGAGGTTGGGAGGGGGTAGAGCTACACTCACCGGACTATCGGCCTGACTTTGAGGCCGATCGATGGAGCACGCCTATGCCCGCGACCATTCTCGTTGTCGAAGACGAGGGCGATATCGCCATCCTCTTGCGCTATAACCTCGAAGCCGAAGGCTTTCGCGTCGTCACGGCCGAAACCGGCGACGAAGCCCAGCATGCCATCCAGGACAAGTTGCCGGACCTGATCTTGCTTGATTGGATGCTTCCCGAGATTTCGGGCATCGAGCTTTGCCGTCGCCTTCGCGCCCGCGAAGAAACCTCGCGCATCCCGATCATCATGCTCACGGCACGCGGCGAAGAAGAAGAACGCGTCCGCGGCCTCTCAACCGGCGCCGACGACTATGTCGTAAAGCCGTTCTCGGTCCCCGAACTCGTCGCCCGCATCCACGCCCTCCTCCGTAGAGCCAATCCGAACCTTGTGACCGCGGCTCTCAAAGTCGGCGATCTCGAACTCGACCGCACCACCCATCGGGTGCGTCGCTCCACCCGCGACGTGCACTTGGGCCCGACAGAATACCGCCTACTCGAATATCTGATGCGCCATCCCGGCCGCGTCTACTCGCGCGAGCAACTGCTCGACGGCGTCTGGGGCAATGACGTCTATGTCGACGAGCGCACCGTCGACGTTCATATCGGCCGCCTTCGCCGCGCCATCAATCGTGGCCGCGAGAGCGATCCGATCCGCACCGTACGCGGCGCCGGCTACGCCTTCGACGAACGCTTCGGCCAGCCTGCCTGATCCTCAGGCAGCTGCGCTCCGCGCCGCGTCTTCATCTTCATGCAGAGTAACCCGATTGCGGCCACTCGACTTGGCCGCATAAAGCGACGCATCGGCGCTTGAGAACCTCGCACGCGGTTCCTCGCCAGCCTCATATCCGGCAACCCCGAAACTGGCGGTAATCCTGAGATCAGCCGGCATATTGGCATGCCGCAGATCGCTGAATTTCTTGCGCAGCCGGTCTGCTTCAATCATGGCGACGGATGTCGACACGCCCGGCAACAAAACGGCAAATTCTTCGCCACCCAAACGCCCGGTCGAATAACCGCTCAACCGCAGCAGTTCTGCAAAGGCACAAAGAGCCTTGTCGCCGGCGGAGTGCCCAAACCTGTCATTGATCGATTTGAAATGATCGATATCGCAGAAAATGACGCTGCCGCCGGTCTTGTCGGCCACGCTGGCAAGCTGATGAAACGCCTGATGGTTCAGCAACCCTGTCAGGCTATCCAGCTCCGATCGCCGCCGATAGGCAACGATGACTCCATTGATGATCCGCGCCAGCATCAGGAACACAGCCACGACGGATAGGATTGCCGAAAACACCATCGTCAGCGGCTCGATGCCGGTTTCGATAATCTCGGCATAGCTGGTCGAGAGGTCGAACATGGTGGGATAGGCCACCATGCGGAACGCAAAAATGGCCATCAAGCCGCTCACGGTCGCCATCAGTCCATAGTCGATGAGCCCCCGCTGAGAATGCTTGAAGATCCGATGCACACAGTCGAACAGCGCCAGGAAGCAGGCAAGCTGGAAGAAGACCGTGCGATAGACGAATGGCATATCGGTGAACTTGGTCACGACGACGATCGCAGTCAAAATGAAGATTGCGCCATAAAGCGCCCAGTTTTGATAGCGCTGTCCGAGAACAGTCCGCAGCGCCTGCCCGAAAAAAACATAGGCAACGGGCGTCACGATGGCGACGCCCAGCCCGCTGGTTGTCACAAATTGCGCATCGGCGAGAAAAAACGTTTCTAAGGTAGCCATGACGGACGTGGCCGCCAGCCAGGCAAGCGAGGGCATGCGGCGCATGCCAAGGAAAACGCTGACGCAGAGTATCGCCAAAATGGCGAAACCCGCGGTCGCTACCCAAGTAAGGCTGACCATGTATATCCCCGGCAGAAAAGACGTTGGCGGCCTGTAACGCCGCCCAGGCGGATTCGCCCCCACCTGTCGCCAAGCCTATGCACTGATCGGTTAATGCAAGGCTTATGGGGTCGATACCATTGCGTCAAACACCCAAAGCAGGCTAGCTGAAGCTAACGTTTCATTACTCCGCGAAAGCAAGGCATCTCGGCATGTCCGTCCAGTTTCTCGTCACCCATTCCGGTGGCTTTCATGCCGATGAACTGCTCTCGAGCGTCATCCTGACGCAACTGTTTCCCGAAGCCAGCCTCGTGCGCACCCGCGCCCCAGATTGGATCACCCCAGCTCCCGATCGCATCATCTACGATGTCGGCGGCGCCTATGATCCCGCCGCCAAAGTCTTCGATCATCACCAGCGCGGTGCCCCTCTCCGCGACGATGGTCAGCCCTATAGCTCCTTCGGTCTGGTCTGGAAGCATTTTGGGCGCGACTACATCGCCGCCCTTGGCACACCTTCTGCCCATGTCGACAGCATCCACGAAGGCTTCGATTCAAGCTTCGTCCTTCCCATCGATCTCGTCGACAATGGCGCTGAGAGCCCATCTGGCCCCCTCGCCGGCCTTTCGCTCTCCTCTCTTCTCGAAACGTTGAAGCCTGATTTCGACGACACCGATCCCGATGCCGATGAAAAGGCCTTCCTCCGCGCCCTCGCCGTTGCCCGCAGCTTCGTCGAAGCCGGCGTCAAGCGCGCCGCCGCCAAGCTCCGCGCCGAAAGCGTCGTCCTGGCTGCCATCGAGGACACCGGGCCAAACCGCGTTCTCGAACTGCCCATGGGCATGCCCTTCCGTCCGGCCATCGAAAAGGCCGGCGCTGATCATCTGCTCTTTGTCGTGCATCCGCGGGAAAAGGATTGGTGCCTCACCGGCATTCGGCGCGGCGAGGGCTTTGAGCTGCGCGCTGATTTACCCGCCGCTTGGGCGGGTCTCGTCAACGAGGATCTGGAAAAGGCCTGCGGCGTCCCCGGCGCCACTTTCTGTCACAATGGCCGCTTCATCGCCGCCGCCAAGACGCGTGCCGCTGCTCTGACCATGGCCGAGATCGCTGTCACCGAAGCCCTCAAAAGCCAGGCGGCCTGAAGGCTCAGGCCGCTGATCGTCCGTTACTGAGTGGCGCGACGCGCCTGCCCGATCATTTCCATCTGGCTGTGCAGAGTACGGATCTGGTCCGGCCCCAGCGTCTGGCCGTCGATCTTGAGCATGGCGCCACGCAGGCTTACAGGTGCAGCGTGTTCCATGGCAAAGCGAACCGCCTTGGCGGCTGAGGAAAAGCGCCGAGCGCCCTGGGCAAATGCAGTTTTTGGGTCACTGCCGAGAAACAAGTCCCCCGGCATGTTCAAGATATGCGTATTCATTCAAACTTTCTTCTGGCCAAAGGCCGTCATTATCAGCGCTCATCGCGCTGAGTGATTTGTGCTTTTGCACTATAATACGTTCCGATTGTTTCAACCTTGAGACACCGGTCCAAATCGTTGGTCCCGGATATCCGCAAGATCTAGCGTTTGCTCACAGCAATGCTGAAGACACTTTGGATAAGCGTTTCATCAGGCTTGTTGGCATCGCTGGGCGAAATGTCGTTTTCTTCGACCACCCGCTCATTGCTCTCGCCCTGCGACTTCACCCGGTACTGCACCGGGCCATTGTCGTGTGGGAGGCATGCGATAACTTCACACGGCCCATTGGGCCGATTGCTTTGACGGGGAGCGGACCGCAGGTTGAGCATTTGGCCAACCTTATAGATATGGGTCATGGATTGCTCCGTGGAGCCGGGACGCTTCCGCCCCGGCAGATATCAAACTATGCGAGCTGGACGTTGATCGCTGATTCACGACCGTCACGTCCGCGTTCAAGATCATAGCTCAGCTTCTGGCCGTCTGCGACGCTGGATATCCCGGCGCGTTCGAGCGCTGAGACATGAAGAAACGCGTCCTTGCCGCCATCATCGGGCGAGATGAAACCGAAGCCCTTGGTGGAATTGTAAAATTTCACGGTACCATTGATCATGATAGGTCCTTTGTGGCTCGAAGCGATGCAAGCGAGCATTTCCCCGAAGCGACATGCCTCGGGGGTCTAACAACGTTTGCAGTTCGAAAGGAAAACCAATCAGCCGGACGTACCGGGAAGGTCAGATCGCCACGCGGGCAGAAAACGTATGCTTATATAGTCGGGGTTCAATGCGTCAAAGTCAAGGCAAACTCTGAAGCATTCAATTGCCTCGCATGGCACGAACAACGGCAGCGTCGAAGTGCTGGAGAAAATTTGACCGGTCCTTGGTGGTAAAACTGGCATTGAAGCCCCGGCTTTCGCCCGTCTCCCGCAGGTGCTGATTGAGCTCGCGCATTGCCAGAGCCATGCCGATGGAGTCGGTTGTAAAGAGTTTCCCGGTCGGCCCGATCGCTGTCGCATCCTTGGCTAAAACCCGGCTCGCGAGCGGAATGTCGGATGTCACCACCACGTCGCCTGCAGCCAACGCCTCGACGATCCAGTCATCCGCCGCGTCAGCGCCCTGCGGCACCATGATATTGCGCACCATGGGATCGCGCGATGGCCGCAGCCCAAAATTGGCGACATAGGTGATCACGACTCCATGCCGCTCCGCCACCCGCGCTGCCTCATCCTTCACCGGACAAGCATCGGCATCCACGTAGATTGCAACCATGGTCAGACCTCGGTGCTATCGCGCAATGGCGTCGTATCATCGAGCGGCACGGTCTGCCTCTCGATCATGCGATGCACGTGCGGCAGTCCCTCACCCCGATGAAGCGCCCGCAATTGCTCGATATTGTCGGCATCGGCCTTGGTGCGCCGAAGGTTATGCCGCACATAATCCACCCAGGTCGGCACGTGATAGCTCTCGACCCAAAGATGGGGATGTTCGAGGTCGCGCAACAAGCTCCATTGCCGCGCCCCATCGCGAATGCGAATCCGCCTGCGCTCGCTCATCAGTGCCAGAAAACGCGGAATGTCTTCCTGAGCAATTTCATAGTCGATCATCACCATGATCGGACCGCTCCGCGGCCGAAGATCGAGCTTGAGCAGCGGCTCATTAAAGGTGCCAAGCGGGTTGAGATCGCGATCGTCGAACTGCGGCAAGGGCAACACGAAGCCGACGACGAAGCAAATCACCAATACGCCGCCCGCCGCCACCAGCGCCCATTGCGGATCGGTGGCATCTGCCGTCAGACCCCAGATCCAGCTGCCGCCCGCCATGCCGCCAAAGGTCGCCGTCTGATAGAGCGAGAGAGCCCGCCCCACCACCCAGCGCGGCGACGATAGCTGGATCGAAACATTGAATAGCGATAGCGACAAAACCCAGCAGGCACCGGCCGGCAGCAGCACAATATGACTCAGCGCCACGTCGCGGCTGAAGGCAAGCCCCAGGCAACTCGCGGCAAAGCCGAGACAAGCAATCCGCACGATGACCTCATTGGAGAATCGCTGCCGGATCCGCCCGTTGAGAAACGCCCCGCCAATGGCCCCAAGCCCGAAACAACCCAGCAGCGTGCCGTAAACGAGCGCACCGCCACCCACATATTCTTCCGCCACCGAAGGCAAAAG
>CAJYKO010000096.1 GCA_913775215.1 uncultured Devosia sp.
AACGAGACGCTCAACATCGACACCGAAACCGCGCGCCTGACCATGGCGAACGAGATGAACATCAAGACGCCCTATGTGGTGGAGCATGGCTTTGGCGGCGTCGATGAAGCGCGGCTCGCGGCGTCGATCGATACGCTCAAGATCTCCATGGGCCTCAAGGGCAATGTGACAGCGGCCGACGTGTTCGACGCACAATATCTGCCGCCGGCGGCAGAGCGCATGCTGCCTTAACGCTGACTTCCCAGGCGAAAGGGCGCCTGGGTCATCTGTCCGGACCGTTCTTTCGAGGGAACGGGGATGGTCCGGACAGACCTCTTTTTCTTCCGGAGCACCGGCATGGCGTCACCGCTTGTCTCAATCGAAAACGTCGACATGCGCTATGGCGGGCCAGATGGCACGCTGGCGGTCAGCGGGCTCAATCTCAGGATCAATCGCGGCGAATTCGTCGCCGTGGTGGGGCCTTCGGGATGCGGTAAGTCCACGCTGATGAAGCTAACGACCGGACTGCATATTCCGCAGACTGGGGCGGTGATCGTCGCCAATAGCCAAGTGACGAAGCCCGTTTCCATCGTCGGAATGGCCTTTCAGAACCCGACCATGTTGCCTTGGCGCACGACGCTCGAGAACATTTTGCTGCCGCTCGAGATCGTTGAAAAGCACTGGCATCGGTTGCGCAGCCACAAGGCGGAATATGTCGCGAAGGCCGAAAAGTTACTAGAAACGGTCGGATTAAAGGGATTTGGCGACAAATTCCCCTGGCAACTCTCAGGCGGAATGCAGCAGCGGGCTAATCTTTGCCGGGCGCTGATCCACGAACCGGAACTGCTCATGCTCGACGAGCCGTTCGGGGCGCTCGATGCGTTTACGCGCGAGGAACTCTGGTGCGTCATCCGCGATTTGCACGCGAGCCAGGATGTGACCATCGTGCTTGTGACACATGACCTGCGCGAGAGCGTGTTTCTGGCCGATAAGGTCGTCGTCATGTCGGCGCGGCCGGGGAGGGTGATCGCCGAACATGAGGTGCCGTTTGCAAGGCCGCGGCAGCTCGAATTGCTTTATGAGCCGGCGTTCAACGAGATGGTGCAACGGCTGCACGGGGAAATTGCAACGGCGAGGGCTGCGGCATGACGACGATCGAAACGCCCGCACCGGTCGCTGCGGCGCCGCGGCCTGCGTTCAAGCTCAATTGGGTGCGGCTGGCGCCAGTGCTTTACACGGTCGGGCTCTTTGTCATTTGGGAGATCGGCGTCCGGATTTCCGGGCTGCCGCACACGATCCTGCCGACGCCGACGCGGGTGTTCGAAGCGATCCTGCAATACTGGTCGCCGATCTGGAAGAATTCGGTTCAGACGCTTTATACGACGGTTCTTGGCTTCATCATCGCGGTGGTTGCCGGGCTCGGGATTGGCCTTTTTATCGGCTGGTCGAAGACCATTTATGCCGGCCTTTATCCGATCATGGTCGGGTTCAATGCCATTCCAAAAGTGGCCTTGGTGCCGATCCTCGTGATCTGGTTCGGAATCGGGACGGTGCCGGCGGTGCTGACGGCGTTTTTGATTTCGTTCTTTCCCATCGTCGTCAATGTCGCAACGGGCCTGGCGACGATAGAACCGGAGACTGAGGACGTGCTGCGCGCGCTGGGCGCTAAGAAAATGGATATCATGCTCAAGGTCGGCATTCCGCGCTCTATGCCCTATTTCTTCGGGTCGCTGAAGGTGGCGATTACGCTCGCCTTCGTCGGTTCGGTGGTCAGCGAAACGGTGGCGTCCAATTCCGGCCTCGGCAATATGATGGCCTCGGCGCAGTCCAACTTCAACGTGCCGCTGGTGTTTGCGGGCCTGCTGATGCTGGCCATTGAAGGTATCGCCATGTATGCGCTGATGGCCTGGGTTGAAAAGCGGATGACCGGCTGGGCGCATCGCTCGACGATGGCTAACTGACCTTTCGTTTGAAGGTCTTCCGAACCGCAAAACCGCAAGCAGTTTTGCGGAAGGCGTCTCGTCACAAAAGTGCAATCTGGTTGTGGCCAATGGGTGCCGCAACTGGAGCTTGCGACAAGTGAACGACACCGAACATCTGACCCGTATTGACCGCCTCGGCGCCGAGCTCGATCGCATCCGCGACGAAATCGCGGACAGTTTCGATGAAGACTTGGAGCTGCAATTCGAGGATGATCAGCTCGAAGCCATGGCCGAGGAAAGCGAACGGGCTGGGCGCAAGTCGATCGACCGCAAGCTCTATTTCCGCGAGCTCTTCCGCCTGCAGCATGAACTGGTGCGGCTGCAGGATTGGATTGCTCATAATAAACTGAAGGTTGCGGTGATTTTTGAAGGTCGTGATTCCGCCGGCAAGGGTGGGGCGATCAAGCGGATCACGCAAAGACTCAATCCGCGTGTCTGCCGCGTCGTGGCGCTGCCGGCACCTTCAGACCGCGAGAAGACGCAGTGGTATTTTCAGCGCTATGTGCCGCACCTGCCGGCCGCTGGCGAAATGGTGCTGTTCGATCGCTCCTGGTACAATCGTGCGGGCGTCGAGCGGGTCATGGGGTTTTGCACGCCGGACGAGCTCGAGGAGTTTTTCCGCTCCGTCCCCGAATTTGAAAAGATGCTGATCCGCTCGGGGATCATCCTCATCAAATTCTGGTTCTCGATCACCAATGAAGAGCAGGAATTCCGCTTCCGCATGCGCATCGAGGACCCGTTGAAGCAGTGGAAGCTCTCGCCCATGGACATGGAGTCCCGCCGGCATTGGGAGGATTACACCAAGGCCAAGGAAGACATGCTGGCGCGGACGCACACTTCGGACTCGCCCTGGTGGGTGGTCGAAGCGGACGACAAGAAGCGGGCGCGGCTCAATTGTATCGCCCATCTCCTCGCCTCGATTCCCTATGACGAAGTGCCCAAGCCCGACATCGTCTTGCCCGAGCGCATCCGGCATCCGGACTATCATCGTGGTCCAGTGCCGCAGGAGATGTATGTGAAGTCGATCTATTGAGATCGACGGCTTGCCTGCGCCGACTGAACAGTCGAAAATGCTGGCGCAGCAAGTCGGAGACCGGTTTTGGCCGAAACCAGCGATATCGTGGGCGGTGGGCCCAAAAAGGTTCTTTATACACTTTCCACCATCGGCAAGATCGGGGTGGGGAAAGCTGCAAAAGCGCTGACGGCCAAGAATACTTGCAAGGCCTGTGCCTATGGCATGGGCGGCCAGCATGGCGGCATGACCAACGAACTCGATGAGTTCCCCTCGGTCTGTAACAAGTCTGTGCAGGCGCAGTCGACCGATATCCAGCCGCCGATCCCCGCGCCGATTTTTAAGCACACGATTGCCGAACTGGCCGAACTGTCCGGGCGCGAAATGGAGCGGCTAGGCCGTTTGGGGACACCATTGTTCCGGCGGGCAGGCTCTGACCGGTTCGAACCTCTCGATTGGGACGCAGCGCTTGAGCATGCATCACATCGGCTTGCCGAGACCGATCCACAGCGGACGTTCTTTTATTCGTCCGGGCGCTCGTCCAACGAGGCCGGCTTCCTGTTTCAGTTGCTGGCGCGGGCCTATGGGACCAACAACGTCAACAATTGCTCGTACTATTGTCATCAGGCGACGAGCGAAGGCTTGGCAACAACGATCGGCAAGGGCACGGCGACGGTCGAGCTTGAGGACTTGATCGGCGCAGACCTGATCTTCGTTATCGGGGCCAATCCCTCGTCGAACCATCCGCGCTTCATTCACATGCTCAAGAACTGCCGTGAGCGGGGCGGGCAGGTGATCGTCATCAATCCGGCCAAGGAACCGGGGCTGGTCAAATTTGCAGTGCCGAAATCGCCGCTCTCGATGCTCAAGGGCGGCAGCGAGATTGCGTCTGACTATCTGCAGCCGCGTATTGGGTCCGACATCGCGCTGTTCAAGGGCCTCGCAAAGGCAGTTCTGGAGCAGGGGACGGAAGACCGGGACTTCATTGCGGCCCACGGGGCGGATTTCGAGGCGTTCCGGACCGATATCGACGCGCTGGAATGGAGCCAAATCACCGAGGCCTGCGGCCTGAGCCGGGACGAGATTTCGCGAGTGGCGGCGGCCTATGGGCGCTCGCAGCACGCGGTTTTCGCCTGGGGCATGGGGATGACGCACCATGTCCATGGCGTCGCCAATGTCGAAGCCATCGCCAACCTGGCGCTGCTGCGCGGCATGATTGGCAAGCGGTTCGCCGGGCTTTTACCGCTCCGGGGCCATTCCAATGTGCAGGGGATCGGCACGATTGGGGTCAAGCCTGTGCTCGCCAGGGATGTGCTCACCCGTATGGAAGAGGTTTTTGGGGTCAACTTCCCGGAGGAAAAGGGCCTCGATACCATGGCGTGTCTCAAGCGGGCCGAGGCTGGTGCAGTCGATGCGGCGGTGATTATGGGCGGCAATCTCTGGGCCGCGACGCCGGACACCAGTTTTGCCAGCCGCGCCATGGGTGCGATCGGGTTCAAGCTCTTTCTCACGACAACGCTCAACCAGGGCCATGTGCACGGGTTGGGCGATGGCGAGGTGATGATCCTGCCGGTGACGGCGCGCGACGAGGAATGGGAGCCGACAACGCAGGAATCCATGTTCAACTTCGTGCGGCTATCGGATGGCGGCATCGAGCGCATCGGCACGGTGCGGCCGGAAAGCTGGATTCTCGGCCAGTTGGGCAAGCGGATGCTGCCCGGTTCGCCGATCGATTTCGACGCCTTTTCAGGCCATGCCAAGCTGCGCGACGCCATCGCGTCCATTGTGCCTGGCATGGAGGAACTTGCCGATATCGACGTCGCCAAGCGCGAATTCCATATCCGCAATCGCGTATTGCATGCGCCCGAGTTCGGCACGGTGGATGGCAAGGCGCATTTCGTCGTCACGCCGATCCCCAAACTCGATGCAGGAAAGCTGATGCTGGCTTCCGTGCGGAGCGAGGGCCAGTTCAATTCGATAATCTACGAGGAAACAGACAGCTATCGCGGCAAAGCAGGGCGCTATGCCGTGTTTCTCAGTCCGGACGATATGGACGCACGCGGACTGAGCGAGGGGCAAAAGGTGTGGGTGCGGTCAGCGACTGGTGAGATGGAGGGCGTCGCAACGCGCTTCGATCTGCCGGCCGGTTCGGTGCTTGCCTATTACCCCGAGGCCAATGTGCTGATCGGCACCGAGGTTGATCCCCGCAGCAAAACGCCTGCGTTTAAGTCGGTGCCGGTGAGTGTGGTGGCGGCTTAGAGCTTTCTAACCATCACAAATCCACCGGGTGTCATCCCGGCCCTGAGCCGGGATCCATCTTGAGATATCAGGATGGGCACCGACCTTCGCCGGGGTGACATTCTGTGGGTGCGCGATTTCAGGCTACTTCGCTGCGTCTTCTTCCTTGGCACCGGGGCCGACGACGAGGAGGCTCGGTTCTGCCGCAAAAATGCGCTTGGCGACGGCCTGGACCTGATCGGCGGTGACCGCCTCGATCGACTGCTGCCGTTCCACCACATAGTCGAGGGGCAGGCCTTCGATCTGCTGGCTGACCATGGTCGTGGCGATGGCCACCGACGAGCGCAACTGGTTGATGGGATAGGCGCCGACGAGATAGCGCTTAGTGCGCTCAAGCGCGGCCGGATCGGGACCATCTTCGGCCATTCTCGCCAGCGTTTCCCTGATGACATCGATGGCTTCGGCGGATTGGTCAGGGCGGGTTGAGGTGCCGATGGTGAGCGCCTGTGCCTCGGAGAGGTTTACGAGGCCGCCAGACACGCCATAGCTCAGCCCGCGCTTTTCGCGCACTTCGACATTGAGTTCGGAGAGGAGACTGCCGCCAGCCAGCATTTCGGTCATGACGAAGGCGGGGAAGTAATCCGGGTCGGTTTCGACCACGCCGGGAAAAGCGAGATTGATCGAGGTCTGCGGCAAGGGATAGTCCACCGCGACTTCCTGGCCGAAGCTGAGCGGGGCAGACGGGATCTCGGCAAGTTTTGGCTCAGCGGGCAGCTTGCTGAAGATCGCGTCGATCATCTTGCCCGCTGCTTCCTCATCGAGTGCGCCGACAATGCCGACCTTGAGCGTCTTGCGCGCAAAGATATCCCGGTGGAACTGGCGCAGGTCGTCTGCCGTGATCGTGGGCAGGCTCGTCTCAGTGCCTTCGAGCGGGCGGGCATAGGGATGATTGCCAAAGAGCGTTTCGTTCCAGAGGCGGCCGGCGGCATAGCCGGGGTCCTGCCTGCGGGCGGCAAGACCGGCCAGCACCTGATCGCGCATGCGATCGATGGCCGACTGGTCGAAGCGTGGCTCGTTGACGGCAAGTGCCAGCAATTCGGTCGCATCATCGCGCTGATCGGCCAGCATGCGGGCAAAGCCGGCGAAATAATCGAAATTGGCGGAAAAGCCCATTTCGAGGCCGGCTTCATCGAGCTCGATCTGGAAGGCGTCGCTGTCGAGATCGCCCGCACCTTCGTCAAAAAGCGAGGACATGAGAGAGGCAAGCCCGACCTTATCGGCGGGGTCCTGCGCGGCGCCGCCTTCGAAGGCGAAGCC
>CAJYKO010000097.1 GCA_913775215.1 uncultured Devosia sp.
AGCGCAGCTTTCTCACCGATCGCGGGGCGAACCTTAATCTTTCGGCGGAGGATCTGCCGGATAGTCTGCTCGACAATACCGGGCTGGTGCTGGTTTCGGGCTATAGCTTTTTTGCGCCGGGGCCGCGGGCAGCGGTGCAATCGCTGCTCTCACGGGCGCGGCGGCGGGGGACGGCGGTCGCGATCGATCCGGCCTCAATCGGGTTTCTCGGCGAAGTGGGGCCGGCGGTGTTTCTCGACTGGGTCGGCAAGGCGGACTGGATCTTTGCCAATGGCGACGAGGCGGCCATGCTGACCGGGACGGAAGATCTTGCGATGCAGATGGCGCGGCTCGGGAGCCAGTTCGAGCATGTCGTCATCAAGCGAGGGCGCGAGGGCGCGGCGATTGGTGGTGCCGAGGGGATTGCAATGAGCCAGCCGGCGCCGAAGGTGGATGTGGTGGATTCGACCGGGGCGGGTGATGCCTTTGCGGCGGGGTTTATCGCGGAACTGATGGCTGGTCGCGATCTCTCGGTCTGTCTTGCCCATGGCATCGAAAATGGTGCGCGGGCCGTACAATTTGTTGGCGGACAACCGCGCTAGGGTATGCGGTATTGAGGTGATGGCGGGCTGCAAATCGCGGTTTTGTGCGCTTCCGGTACTCACGTACCCAAACGCACGCTCCGTTCCGGTTCTCGAAAACCACCATTTTCGCTCCGCCCTGACCTAAATCCCACACACCCTAGATAGGTCAGCGTTTTGCCGTCTTTTCTCCACTTTGGGTCGCGACACCTGTGGCCCGAGCATGGAGGACTTTTGTAATGCTGAAAAAAATGATCATCGCCAGTCTCTTGGTGGCGGCCGGGGTGCAGCAGGCGGCGGCGGACGGCAAGGTCTATGTGAAGCTTCCCGATCTCTCGTCCTATACCGGTCATCGGGCGGAAGAGTTCTTGACCGAAGTGGTGCTGGCCAATGTGGTGTCGAGCAATTGCCCGGGCTTTGAGATCACCGATGCGGAATGGTCGCTGCTGACGGATTCGGCCGATATCCTGGCCTATGGGCAGCTCAAGCTCAGCACCGACGACTATGACAGCTATTTTTATAAGCCGGCTTTCGATGCGCTCGATAAGCCCGGGACCTGCGAAGAGAAGGGGCCGGGGGTCGAGCAGATTTTGAGCGAATTGGTGTCCCAGGGCGGTTCGCGCGAGCCGCTGCCGGATCAGGAGGCGGCTTACGAAGAATGGCGCGCTTATATGGATAAGCTTCAGGCCGATGCCAGCGCGCCGGCCCCGACAAAAACCAAGACCAAGTAAGCGCGATCTTTTCGGCACAGACGAGCCATGCGCGCGACGAATAGCCGTGCTGGTTGACGTTAACGGCAATTGGCCTATGTGAACCGCTTAACTGAAAGGAGCCCATAATGAAGCGTGCGGTCTATTCCCAATTTGGCAGCCCTGAAACCGTTCTCAAGACCGAAGAGGCGGAGCGACCGCAGCCGGGCGAAGGTCAGGTTCTGGTCAAGATGGTGCTTTCGCCCATCCATAACCACGACCTTATGACCATTGCGGGCCAATATGGCTTCAAGCCGCCGCTGCCGGCCGTGCCGGGCACCGAAGCGGTCGGGATTGTCGAGGCGCTGGGCGCAGGGGTGACCAATTTGAAGGTGGGCCAGCGCGTGGCGGGCGGGGCGGAGCAGACCTGGGCCGAGTTCTATACCGCCAATGCCGCGCGGCTCGTGCCGGTGCCGGATAGCGTCAGCGATGAGACGGCCTGCCAGCTCGTCGCCATGCCGCTTTCGACCAAGATGCTGCTCGATGTCCTCGACGTAAAGGAAGGCGACTGGATCGCCATCAATGCGGCCAATGGTGCGGTGGGCAAGCTCCTCGCCCAGTATGGCAAGGAAAAGGGCGTTAACGTGCTGGGGCTCGTCCGTCGCGCTGCGGCCGTCGATGAACTGGCTAAGACAGGGTTCACGACCGTTGTCGCGACCGAGGGCGCCGATTGGCGCGACAAGGTGCGGGCGATGACCGGCGGTGCGCCGATCGTGCGCGGCATTGAATCGCTTGGTGGTGATGGTGCCAATGAACTTTCGAGCATTCTGGCCGATGGTGCCCAGCTCGTCAGCTTTGGCGCGATGACCAATACGCCGCTCAAGATTTCGGCCGGCGAACTCTTGTTCCGCAATATCACCGTCAAGGGTTTCTGGGGCGCCAAGCCGCCGGTCAAGCCCGAGCGGATCGGTGTGCTACTCGGCGAACTCATCAAGGACGCTGCCGAGGGCAAGCTGGTGCTCGATATCGAGGCGGCCTATTCGATCGACCAGGTGGCCGAGGCTGCCAAAGCCAGCGGCGAACCGGGCCGCAAGGGCAAGATCGCCATCAAGGCATAAGAGAGAAGACCCCGCCGATGAGGCGGGGTTTTTGTTTGAGGTTTTAGTCGGCCGGCTGGTGGGTGGCGTCGAGCTTGAAGCTGGAGAGCAAGCTGAGGGCACCGGTCAAATCGTTGATGGCGAGCCGATTGAAGCTGAAGGCAGGATCAGCAGTCAGGTGTAGTTGGTAGTCGCCGGTCAGCCGGGGGAAGCTGTTGATCAGCGTCGTCAGAGCGGTCTTGGAGGTATCCGAGATGGTTTCTGTGGGTAGAGCCGTAACGAAAGCGACAGCGGCTTTCTGGTAGTTCGCGACCGTGATGCGTGGATCCTCGCTTTCGACCAAGCCTCCGCCGAGAATGGCGGGGTTGGTCATGACGCTGAAAAAGCGGGCGTCTTTCAGGGTGAAAGTCAGTTCTTCGAGGGCGCCAGGCAAGTTATCAATGCTGTCAAAGTCGGTGGGCATTCGATCAAAGCCGGTGGCTTTGGCGGCAAGGGTAATGCGACTCTTGTCGAAGCCGCCGACGCTGAAATCGTTGAGGCTGAATGTGCCGCTCGGCTTGTCCCAGCTATAATCGAAATGGATGTCCATGGGCTCGGACTGGGTTTCGATGATGTAGTCGTTGAGCGCGCTGCCCGTCTGCGGGGCGAAGAGGAAGTCTGTCGCGGCCACTTCAAGAGACGAGGGAAGCTCGAACTCTTCGGGCGGCGCCTCGTAATCGAAATGCCCCGAGAAGAGGTCGGGGGAGTGGATGACAACCGCGCCGACGCTATAGCGGGCGTAGGGGCCGAAATCGACGAAGAAATTCCTGGCTTCGCACCCATCGGGAATTTCATCGAAGGTGGTTTCCTCTGTGGCACTGACGAAGCCGAGGGACAAAGCAAGTTCGCTGCAGCGATTGGAGGCTGGTGGGGTCTTGCCGTCCTTCGCCAGAGCACTGGAGAGGGTAAGGGCGAGTAGGGCTGGGACGAGGAGGCAAAGGCGCATTTGGGCTCCGTCTCTTGGTTTAGCGCTTGGATGCGGTGGCTTCTATTTTGGCGTCTGCGGGAATGCGCTTGGCGAAAGTCTCAAAATCCTCGGCGGCGAAATCCTTGATGGGCATGCCGGTCTCGCTTTGGAAGTGGAAGGTCCACTCGCCGGTAAGATCGGGAATCGCCGTGATTAGACGTACGAGGGATTCGGCGCTAACCGTAGACATGCGTCTTTTCGGCCAGGAGCGGATCACGGTCGCAATGTCGGTGACGTTCTCTTCGCTCGGCAGACCCGTGATGGGCTGTAGCGAGAGGAGCAAGACGGCAGCGAGGCCGCTGTCGTCTAAGGAAACGTCGAGGCTATGGATGATGCCGCCCTGATTTTCGAGGAGCGGCGAATCGAGATCGGTATTGTCGAATTCGGAAAACGTCGCGCTGACGGTGAAGGCGCCAAGGGGGCCGGCATCGAAGTGGAGGCGTTCGAGATTGGCTGTCATTGCCTCGGGGTCGGTGTCGTAGACGAGTTGCAGGTTCGTCTTGTAGCCCGGGAGCACGGAAAAGCCGTTGAGGGTCAGATCGGCGGCTTCAAAGACATCGCCCGTCGGCCAGACAGCGAGAAGGTCTGGGCTGCGGATGATCATTTCGTCGATATCGATGCTGATATAGTCGTCGAAGGGAAAGCCGACATGGGTGAAGCGGCAACCGTCTTCGAGGTCTTCGATTTCGGTCTCTGGGGTGCGCTCGATTTCGCCGCGTGCGGCTTTGAGGAGGGCGCGGCAATCCTTTAGGGGGGCAGGGGTTTCCTGGGCATGGATCGGGGCGGACGCGAGCAAAGTGGTGGCGATTAGGCCGGCCAGAAATTGCTGCATATCTTTGCCCCGCTTCGAAAATCCTCCCGGCACATGCCGGGAGAAGCAGGGCGAGAATGCGGCAGTCTTGGTTTGCAGCCGCCATTCGAGCACAGCTCTTATAGCCTTCTCGCTGAAAATCGCTCCACCGGAGCGATTTTGCCTACGGCATGGCGAGAAGCATCTTATCCTGCGCCTGACGCAGGGCAAAAAGACGCGTGGATGTGTCCGGCTGGCTGTTGGCGGTGGTGAGGAGATCGCCCTTTTTGATCGGCGCCGTGACCTTGCCGCCCTCCAAAAGGCCAACGGGGAGGGCGCCCTTGGCGCGGGCGTCGGCTGCGGTCATGGCATAGGAGCGGTAGCAGGTTTCCCCGATCGCAT
>CAJYKO010000098.1 GCA_913775215.1 uncultured Devosia sp.
TGCCGAAATCGCCACGCAACATGCCGAACAGCCAATTGCCGAACCGGAGGATGGCCGGATCATCGAGCCCCATCTGGAGGCGCAGCGCCGCGACGGATTCGGGCGTCGCATTGATGCCGAGGATGAAACGCGCGGGATCGCCGGGGAGCAGGTCGAGCAGCAGGAAGATGACAGCAGCGGCGATGAGGAGGGTGACGAGAAAGCCCGCGAGGCGGCGGAGGATGTAGAGGGTCATGGATGATAAGACCCCCACCTAACCTCCCCCTGGTAAGTGGAGGGATTCCACGGTGATTGCTTAAAGCCGCGATGCATTCCCTCCCCCCAACGGGGGGAGGTCAGGTAAGGGTCTTGGGGCCCAAAAGCCTTATTCAACCCAATGCACGTCGCGCAGCACCACGCCTTCGACGGGCGCGTTCTGCCACATGCCATCGAGCTTGGCGTTCCACACACCGGTTTGCGCCAGTTCGAAGAGATAGCCGTTGACCGCATCCTTGGCGATGATGGTCTGCATTTGCTGGGCCAGTTCCTTGCGCTTGGCCTCGTCGGTCGTGGCATTGAGCGTCTCGTTAAGGGCCTGGAATTCAGGATTGTTGTAGCCGAAGTAGTAGTCGGAATTGGCATAGATGCCAATGTCGAACGGCTCGACATGGCTGATGATCGTGAGGTCGAAGTCCTTGTTGGCAAAGACGTCTTCCAGCCACTGCGCCCATTCCATGTTGATCAGCTCGAGCTTGATGCCGATCTTGGCGAAGTCGCTCGCAATGATCTGGCCGGACGTGCGGGCGTAGGCGACCGGCGGTAGCTTCAGCGTTGCCGAGAACCCGTCAGGATAGCCGGCTTGGGTCAGCAGTTCCTTGGCCTTTTCAAGGTCGAAGGGATAGGTGTTGGTCAGATCGATATAATAGGGATTGTGCGGCGCAAAATGGCTGCCGATCGGCACGCCATAGCCATAGGTCGCGCCATCGATGATTTCCTGGCGGTTGATGGCATGAGCCATCGCCTGGCGTACTTCGAGCTTGTTGAACGGCTCTTTTGCATTGTTGGTCGAAAGGATCGTCTCGCCTTCGGTCGTGCCGACCAGAACCTTGAACTGCGGATTGTTTTCAAAAACCGGCAGCGCTTCGGCTGAGAAGTTATAGGTGCCGTCGATGTCTCCGGCCAGCAGCGCATTGGTCATCGTCGCCGTATCGCCGATGAAGACATAGGTCGCCTTGGTCAGTGCCGGCTTCTCGCCCCAATAGGGACCGTACTGCTCGAGAATGATGCGGCTGCCACGATCCCATTGTACGAAGGCAAAGGGGCCAGTGCCGATCGGTTGGGTGGCGTTGTTGTCAGCGCTTTCCGGCGCCACGATAACAGCGTCGCCGCGGCCGATATTGAAGAGGAAGAGCCCATCCGGCCGCGAGAGCTTGATTTCGACGGTCAGCGGATCAACGACAGTGACGCTATCGATAGCTTCATAAAGCGCCTTTTGCGCATTGACGCTGTTTTCGGCGAGGATACGGTCGAAGGTGAACTTGACGTCTTCGGCATCAAAGCTTGTGCCGTCGTGGAAGGTCACACCGTCATGGAGCTTGAAATCATAGGTGAGACCATCCTCGCTGATGGTCCATTCCGACGCGAGGCCTGGCTGCACGGCGCCGTTCTGGTCGATACGGGTCAGACCCTCGAAAACGTTCTGGTAGACGACCACGTCGATGGCTTCCGCAGCGCCCGCCGTTGGATCCAAGGCCGGCGGCTCAAGCGGCGCGCCAACGCGAATCTCGGTGGATTGCGCCATGGCAAGGCTGGTGGCCAACAGCAAACCGGCACTGGCCAGCGCGAGGGATTTGGTCACTCTCATATTTGTCTCCCAGAGGTCGGACGCAGTCCCGCGTCACGCGGCTAGGTATAGGCAAACTTGCCGCGCCATGCACCCGGTTACTGGACCAAACTTTTCGCTTAGATGCCCTGCATTTGGGACAAACAACTTCAGTTGGTCTGAGGCGAGGAGAGATCGACGAGATCGGCCGGAATTCTGAGGGTGAAGAGCACGCCGCTTTCGCCTGCCGGATCGACCGAAAGCGACACAGTGTTGACGGCAAGGAGCGAACGGGTCAGCGCAAGGCCGACGCTTGACCTGACCGGCGCCAGGGCTTGGCCGGTGCGGCTGACACCGTCGCGGAAAACGACGAAACGCTCGGCCATGTCGACGCCATGGTTGGAATTGTCGCGGACATGGATGGCGATGCCGCCATCATCAAGCCGCTGTGCCGAAATCACCACAGTGCTGCCTACCGGGCTCTGATCTATGGCGCTGGCCAGAAGATTAAGCACTGCCTGGGTCAGTGAAGCGCGGTCGGCTGTGACGCGCGGCAGCGTTTCCGAAATGGCATTGCGCAGGATGATCCGCCCGGCATTGGCTTGGTTGCGGATGCGCAAGACGCAGGTTTCAAGAAGTTCCGTCAGGTCGAGGCTGGCGCGCTCGGCGAGATATTTGCCTTCGCGGAGCCGCGCATAGTCTTCGAGCTCATCGACCAAAGCGGCAATATCGTTCCCGGCCGCGGCAATGTCATCGGCATAGGTCTGATAGCGCTCGTCGCCGAGTTCGCCAAAAGCCTTGCCGCGCAGCAGTTCCGCAAAGCCGATTATTGTATTGAGAGGTCGGCGTACCCCGCGGCTGATGCGGGCCAGAAGCGCGGGATCGGCGTCCGATCCGCCGGAAATCCGCCGCGGCACGACACTGCGCGGGCGAACAAAGGCAAAGTAGCCGCTGACAGTACCGGCTTGGCCCTGAGCGAAGAGGATGATCTCCGATTTGCCATCGGCCGATTGAAGCATGATCGACGGGCGCTCGGTTTCAGCAAACCGGGCCGGGCGCTCGAGAAAGGCGCGAAGAGCAATGCCGTCTTCCGGCAAGGTCAGTTCGGCAAGCGTCTTGCCAAGAATGCTTGAGCCCGCACCCAGGGCCGCACTTGCCGAGGGATCGACGACCCGCACCACGCCTGCGCGGCTGGCTTCGATGAAACCATCGCCACGCAATTCGGCAAAGGCCTTGGCAAAGGCGCGCACTGCATCTTCATGGCCGGTGCGCACTTCGGTCGCGCTGGCTGATAGCATCAGCGCCGGGCGGCCCTGCCAGGACGTCGATTGGAGGCGGGCCGTAACCGGCACCAGCGTGCCATCCTTCTGGACCAGATGATTGACCGGGCCGGCGCTTTCTTCCCCACTGCTGGAAGGGAAAACCGCCGTCAGGCCAGCTTGGCGCAGGGCCTCGACCGATTCATAACCGATCATTTCGGTAATGGCGCGATTGGCGAAAAGGATTTGCTGGTCGCGGAACACGAGAATGCCGAGCGGCAACCGGTTGAGCACCAGCGTTTCCCCGCCGAGATTGACGAGCGAGCCACTGGCCGCGGCGGCCGGCACCACATCCTGCGCTGTCGGCGTGGGTTGCGAGGCGCTACGATCTCCAAGGCCGACACGATCGTTAAGAATGCGCGAGAGCTCGTCGAAATTATAGCGCGACACGCGTTCAACGAGATCGGGCACCGCGCCGGCGGGGAAGAGCGCGTCGTCCTCGGTGGCAGGAAGCGCTGGCGCCTGTTCGGTTTCGAAGGGCGTAACTTTTGCGCGGAAGCCGCGCCCGGTGATCTTGAAGAGCTGTGGCGATGCAAGTTCGGCCGTTTCCGGCTCGGCAGACCTATCCACTTCCACTGGTGGTGGCGCATCGTCCGCTTCATTGAGCGGGGTGTAAAGGTCTTCGTCAGCAGCCAGCCTGTCGACAAGCGCAGTCAGGCTGCGGAAGAGGGGGCGTTCTTCTTCTGCGCGAGGCTCTGCTGCTTCGAGCGTAGGCTCCGAAAGGTCTTCAGCAAAGTCGTCGTCGTGCGCCGAAGCCAAGGCGTGTTGGGGTTGGGGCGGCCCATACACAGATTCCGGATCGGTCTCCTGCCAATTGTGCAGCTCGCGCACATAGGCATCGTCTTCGGCAATGGCCGTTTGGATCGCCCCGGGCGTTTCGTCAGCAGATTCATCGACCGAGGACGCCGATGCGGCTTCCTCGGGCTGAACTTCGGCAAAGGTTGCTTCAACGACCTCGTCCGGTTCCCTGGCGTAATTTTCGGGCCCGTCTTCTTCGATTACAGGAGCGCTGTCCACGCGCGTCTCATCCCGCGTCTGCGCTGCAAAGGCCTCAAGAATATCGGAAGCGATCGGATCGACTGAAACGATGAGAAGGCTTGGGTCTTCCCCCATGAGCTGCACGGGCGTTGTCGCACAGGTGGCGGAGGCGGGCTTGTCGCCGGCATCGAACTGGATCCGGGCCAGGCTCGTACGGCCAGGCGAGCCAAGCCGGATGGTGCGCGCGACCTGGCCTTTGAGCGGCACGGCCAGCGGAGCAAGTTTCAGCCCGCTTTTCTTGATCTTGGCCAGGAATAGGGTGGCTGCCGGATTTGACCAGATAAGCCTCTGGCCATCACCTGACCACAGCCATGCCGGCCGCGCATCCTGCGCGTGCTGCAGCACCCGGCGGGCATTCGGTGATGTTGTCCAGTCGGCATCCATAGACAGCGTTTTGTCGCCAATTTTGTTTGTACCAGTTTGGCACAAATTTTTCAGGGTTCTTTAAGTGTTCTTCATTATCGCGCCGCCGAAAACGAATCCAGTCCGGCAAACGCATCGTGCCCATCCAATCGGCATAATGGTTAAACGGCAGGTGCTAACGAATGGTCACAACCTTCAGCCAATCGTTATCCCACGGGCTCTTTGCTCGACTGTCCACAGGTCGAAAATCGGTGCTTGTCATTCCGCAAATCTCGACCTATGTTCCGCGCCAATTCGACCGGCGCCGCATGGCCGCCCGGTTTTGAGCCGCCTTAGCTCAGTTGGTTAGAGCGCTAGATTGTGGATCTAGAGGTCCCCCGTTCGATCCGGGGAGGCGGTACCACCCTTCCTTGCTATCACCGTGACAAGCGCAGCTGCGAAAGCTGGTTGGCGATGTTCTTAAAGACGTCCACCAGTTCGGCGGGAGTGTTTGGGAAGAAATAGTAGCCGCTGCCAGAGGAGCAGTCGGTGAGCATCTTGCGCGTCGCCTGGCTCGGTGGCTGGAGGCCGATGGTATAGACTTGGATGCCCGCCGCCTTGGCATTGGCGCAGGTCTGGACGGTTTTCACGTCCATGGTAGCCGTCATAGCGGCTTTGCTGTTATGGGCACTATATTCGTTCTCATTACCGATGATGCCATCCGTGTCAGGAAGGCGGCCATCCTTTCGAAAGCCCCATGATCCATAGATGCCTGTGCCGTTCAAGGTGTCGGAATAGGTGCGGAAGTCCGGCTCGTTAAAGCCGTCTGTCATGACAATCATGAATTTCGAGACTTGGCCGGGTTTGTAAGGCGCTGCCTCGGACAGCGGTTCTGCGTGCGACAGGGCATGAAAACCCCAGACGGTCCCTTGTTGAATATTTGTTCCGCCATTTGCCGTCATGCCTTTGATCCGTTGGATGACATCGCTTGCCGCTGCCGTTAGCGGCAAGATCGAAGCGCTGGGGCAATAGGCGTTGGGACCTGAATTCGCTCCGTCAGTGGGGCGTGCGCCATCATATTTGCAGAGCCGCTCTTGAAGTTCCCTTGCTGAAAGCAGGCTGTAGACGGTCGTCGAGGTCTGGGTCGAACCAGACGTCGTCGTTGTCGTATCGGTCAAGGCTGGGCCGTCGGCCGCCCTACAAGAAGAGGGCGATGTGGTCGTGTTCGACCCGATCACCTTGGTATAATTATAGGTGGTCGCACCCGTGCACGTGGTGACGCCATTTCTGGTCGAGCAGCCATTCTTGACGATCTGCTCGGTACATGTCTTGACCTGGCACGAGCCCCCAGTGTCGCTGAGATAATTGTTGTAGCTGGCGTAGTTGTTGTACCTGCGATCGGCCGTGTCCGGCGAGAACATGGGAATGAATAGGGTGTCGCCCGCAACCGCTTCCTGGTCGGTGGTGTCATAGGGTCCACGACGCGCTTCGACACAGCCTCGCCACTGCACGCCAGTTTGACTGAAAAGATTGCCCCGATTGACCGAGCCTACGAATGGGGTCGTCTCATCGTCGTCATTGTCAAAGTTGAGACGCGAAAACGGACTTGTCCCGCTCCAGTCGAGCCATTTTGCATTTTTGAACTGCGTGCCAACATTGACCATAATGGTGAAAGGCACGATTGAAACCCGAACGTCGTCCTGCTGCGGGGCGTTGGCAAATGGTGTGCAGTTGGTATCGACGTCTTTATAGAAAATGATGTTTGTCGCGCATGTGGCTGCCTGTTTGAGATAGGTCATCCGGTTGCTCGAGCCCATCGATCCGGAATTGTCGAGCACCATGGCCACTTCGATCGCCATCGACGTTCTGACAGCCTGGGATTCGACATTGGCACTCAGGCTCGGCACGCCGACGAGCGCGACGAAAGATGTCGGTACAGTAATCTGGGCCTGGAAGTAGATCGTGCCGTCTTCCGGACTGCCCCGAGTGGTCAGAATCTTGGTCTCGATACTGGAATTGGCGACGCGTTCGATGACGAAAGCCTGCGCCAGTTTCTGCACGTCGGCGGCGTTGAAATTCTTTTCGAACACCTTTGGCTGCAGCGCCAAAGCCGCGGCATCGAGTGCGAGTTGGGCGCGGTTGCGGCCCTGTTCGAGCGATACGTAATCGACAACGGCCCCGCCCAGCGCGATCAAGACGATCGCTATGACGCCGAACATGACGGCGAAGGCGCCGCCTTCATCCTTGCCGAAGCGAACCAGCAAGCGGGTGATCTTCTTTCGCGCCGTCACGCAGACAATTCCTCTTATTCGTATACCGACTGTCCCAGCAAATCCTTGCTAAAGCACGACCACCTTGGTGTTGAGCTGCACACGGCCGTAGAGATCGATCACATCCTCATTGGTCATGCGGATGCAGCCCGAGGAAACATTCTGGCCAATGCTCCAGGGCTGGTTGGTGCCGTGAATGCGATAAAGGGTCGAGCCGAGATAAAGCGCGCGGGCGCCAAGCGGATTGTCGGGGCCGCCCGCCATCTGGGCCGGCAATTCCGGCTGGCGGCGGCGCATTTCTGAGGGCGGGGTCCAGGTCGGCCATTCAGCCTTGCGTGTTACGCGATGCGTGCCGCTCCACTCAAAACCGTCTCGCGCGACGCCAATGCCATAGCGAAGGGCACGGCCATCTCCGAGGACGAAGTATAGAAAATGCGCAGTGCTATCGACGACGATCGTGCCGGAACGCTCACCGGTGGGGTAGGGCACGACCTGACGAAGATAAGCCGGGTGCACATAGGGATTGCCCTGAAGCGCCAGGGCATGCCGCGGACGCTGCGCACTCACAGTCACGCCGGGCGGCGGAGCAAAGCGCCAGCCCTGCTGAAAGCGCGAATCGGCAAAGCCCGGCGCGATCTGCGCCGCTAGAATAAGCAAACCAGCCAAAAAACCCGAAACAAGACGCTTGATGCTGATCATCGCTTTGACGCCCCCATGAAATATCAGGGATTTTGCGATA
>CAJYKO010000099.1 GCA_913775215.1 uncultured Devosia sp.
GGATGCGCGCATAGGTATCGCGCGAAAGGCGTTGCTTCATGGCTCAGTTCTCCCGGGTTTTCGGATTGCGGGCGTCGTTATAGGCGATCGACATCAGGGTCGAAGAGACGACCAGAAGCAGGATGGCGAGTGAAGGAAAGAGCGTGCACCACCAGGCAACGGTCAGCGCGCCTGAGCGCTGGGCGTTAAAGAGGATCTTGCCCCAGGACCAGCTTTCAGGATCGCCAAGACCGAGGAAGGAAAGGCCGGCCTCGGACATCACGGCCCGCGAGGCTGTGAGCACGACCGACACCACGATGATCGGGGCCACGGCGGGCAGTAGGTGGCGGGTCATGATCCAGAAATGCGAGCCGCCAATGGTGCGGGCGGCGTCGACATAGGGGAGACGCGTGACCGAGAGTGCCTGAGAGCGGACGATGCGGGTGACTTCGGGCCAGGAAAAGAGCGCGATGACGACGACGAGCGTCGTGACTGAAGGCCCGACAAGGGCAGCCACGAGGATCATGAGCGGCAGGACGGGGAGAGCCAGCGACACATCAACCAGCATCGAGATCGGCGCGTCGAGGCGTTTGGCATAGGCAGCGAGCACGCCCAGGGCCACGCCGATGAGGATGGCAAGAAAGGACGAAGCAAAGCCGATGATCATGGAGATGCGGGTGCCCCAGATGACCTGAGCCAGGACGTCACGTCCGAGATCGTCCGTACCAAAAGGATGCGCGGGGGAAGGCGGCACCAGGATTTCGATGCCATAGCCGCTGGGGAATTCGGCAAGCAGCGGGGCAATGAGCGCAACGAGTACCAGGACGAGGATGACGGCAGCCGAGCCCATGCCAAGCGGATTGCGCCGGAAGGCACGCCAGGTGCGCTGGGCAGGTTTTAGGTCGGCCGGCGGCAGGTTGGGCACGGTGGTGGATGTGTTGGTCATGGTCATCAGGCACGCACCCGCGGGTCGAGCAGCCCGTAGGCGATGTCGGTGAGGAGATTAGCGATCACCACCGTGGCGGCCAGCAGCACGAAGGCGCCCTGCAGAACGGGGAAATCAAGTTGGCCGACAGCCTCGTAGATGGCGCGGCCGACGCCGGGATAGGCATAGATGGTTTCGGTAAGCACGGCGCCGCCGACGAGGAACCCGATCTGCAGGCCGATCAGTGTCGTGGTCGGGAGGAGCGCGTTCCTGAGGGCGTGCTTCCAGATGACTTTGTTTTCTCGCGTGCCCTTGGCGCGGGCGAGGTCGCAATATTCTTCACCCAGAGCTTCGATGAGCGTGGCGCGCAGGGTCAGCACATAAGAGGCGAGCTGCGCCAGAACGAGTGTGAAGCTGGGGAGGATCAGGTGGTGGAGAACAGAGAGATAGTAGGAAAAGCCCGTCAGGCCCGATTTGACCGCGCCGCCTATGGGGAACCAGCCGAGCATGAGGCCTAGGGTATAAAGGAGCAAGATGCCGAGCGAGGGCACGAACAGCGATTGGCCAACGACGCCGGTGATCTGGACGAGCCGGTCGACCCAGCCGCGGGCCCGGGTGGCGGACAGCACGCCAAGCGGCACGCCGAGGATCACGGTCAACAGCAGGGCAGAACCGGTCAGAAGGAGCGTCCATGGCAGACGCTCCATCAAGATTTGGCTCACCGGCTGGCTACGCAGGAACGAGATGCCCAGATTGCCCTGAACGAGTTCCCGCAGATAGGCGAAGTACTGGACCGCCAGAGGGCGGTCCAGTCCGTACAGCTCAAGCTGCGTCTGGCGGATTTCCTCGGTCATGCCTGGGCCGGCGACAGCCAGCACAGGGTCGCCCGGCAGGAGCCTGACGAGGAAGAAGGTAACCGTCACGGCGAACCAGAAGGTCACCAATCCTCGTGCCAGTCGTTGCAGAAAGTAGCCGGTGAGATGCACGTTATAAGGTCTCTACTGATCAGTTCTTGGGCTTGACCGAAGCCAGCGACAACGGATTGACCAGCGAGAGCAGATCCGATGGCTGAACCACGAAACCTTCCCACTTGTCGCTGTTATAGGCGAACTGGAAGGTCTGGTAGTAGAGCACGTTGTCGTAGACCTTTTCCGAGATTAGCCTGGCGGCAGCCTGAACTGGCACCTTCACAGCTTCGGGCGTCGTTGCAGCCTGGGCTTCGTCGATCAGCTTTTCGAGGTCGGGATCCGAGATCGAGGCATAGTTGATGAAGCCGCCGGTGCGGTAGGCAAGGCCGAGATACGCGGCTGGTTCTTCCATCACGGCCCAATTGCCGGCATAGATGTCAAAGTCCTTCTCGCGGCCACGGGCGAGATACGTGTTACGCTCAAGACCGGTCAGGTTGATCTTGATGCCGGCCTTGGCGGCGCCGTCTTTCATGATCTGTGCCCAGTTGGCGATATCTGCCGCGCTCTGTTCGTAAAGCAGGGAGAATTCGAGGCCGTCGAAGAAGCCGTCGCCATTGGCGTCGGTATAGCCGGCATCAGTCAGGATTTTCTTCGAGAGTTCGGGATCGAAGGCATATTCCTTGGCTTCCGGATCAGCCCAGTAGCTGAGCACTGGGGAGATGGCCGAGGAATTGGTCGAGCTCGCAAGACCTTGCATGGCGATGGCGCGGATCGCCTCGTAGTCGACGGCATGAGCCAGAGCCTGGCGCACTTCGAGCTTGGAGAGCAATTCGTCGGTCATGTTGTAGAGAACGTGCGACCAGCCCAGCGACGGAGCCTGGGCAATGGTGATGCCCGGCTGCCCCTGCAGCGTGCGGGCGATCGGGGCCGGCAACGAGTTGGCAATAAGATCGAGATCGCCGGCGCGCAGGGCGAGGGCCTGTGCGTTCACGTCGGGGAAGACGCGGAATTCGACTTCGTCGACGGTCGCTTTGCCGGCTTCCACCAGCGGGTAGTTATCGACCGCGTCCAGCACATAGTTCTGACCGGCATTGACTTCGGTGAGGATGAACGGCCCAGCGCTGACCCAATCCTTGTCATTGGCAAAGGCCGCGACCTGGCCGATTTCGGGGAAGGCATGCTTGGGCACGATCGGCATCCAGAAGCCGATATTGGTGAGGAACGTCGAGTCCGGGCGGCTCAGCGTGAATTCGACACGGGTCGGTGAGACGGCCTTGGCACTGACGAATGATGGAATAAGACCTGCGGTGACACCGATCTTTTCAGAGGTGACGGCCGTGACGGTGAAAACGATGTCGTCAGCCGTGAAGGGCGTACCATCGCTCCAGGTCATGTCGCCGCGGATATCCATCCAGGCGGTCAGGCCGTCTTCGGAATAGCCCCACTCGGTGGCGACATAGGGGTCCTTGGAGCCCTTGTCCGTCATCTGCATCAGGCGCGGATACATCAGGTTCGTGACCCAGGTATCCGAACGGCTATTGCCGACGAGTGGGTTGAAATTGACGACGTCGGCGGTGGTGCCGATGACGATGCGGCTGGCGGCGTCCTGCGCCATTGCAGGGCTCAGGCTGGCCATCCCCATGGCCATAACGACCCCGCCCATCAGGACGGAACGACGGGTCAAAGCATTCCTAACATTGCGGATCATCATGGTCTCGCTGTTGAATTGGCACCCAAGTGTTGCGATGCGCTCAAAGCCGTGTCAAGGATTGTCGTACAATTTCTGAGCGAGGTAGTGTCACTGATGACGAAACAGGCAGACGAGCGCCCAGTGCTGTCGGTGTCAGGACTCGATGTCAGCTTCCGCACCATGCGTGGCGAGGTGAAAGCAGTCAGCGATGTATCCTTCGATCTCAAGCGCGGCGAAGTGCTGGCACTGGTTGGGGAATCGGGCTCGGGTAAGTCGGTTTCGACGCGTGCGGTGATGGGCATCGTGCGCGGCAATGCGACGATCAATGCACAGCGTATGGAGCTGGCAGGGCATGATCTGCTCACCGCTGGCGAGGAGCAGAAACGCAAGTTGCGCGGGCGTGTGATTAGCCTTGTTTTCCAAGACGCGCTCTCGGCGCTCAATCCGGTTTTGTCCATTGGCGACCAGCTTGGCGAGCTCTATCGCACCCATCTCAATGTCTCGAAAAAGGAAGCGCGAGAGCGTTCGATCGAGCTCTTGCGCTCGGTGCATCTGGCCTCGGCCGACAAGCGCATCGACGACTATCCGCACCAGTTTTCCGGCGGCATGCGGCAGCGTATCCTCATCGCTTCGGCCATTGCGCTGAAGCCTGAAGTGCTGATCGCCGACGAACCGACGACGGCGCTCGACGTGACAGTCCAGGCCCAGATTCTGGACCTTCTGGATGAGCTCCGCGACGAATTGGGCATGGCTATTCTGCTCATCACCCACGACCTCGGTGTCGTGGCGCGCATGGCCGAAAGGGTGGCCGTGATGTATGCCGGGCGCCTCGTCGAAACCGGCAGCGTCGACGATATTTTCCGCGCGCCGGCCCATCCTTACACGGCCGCACTGATGGCTTCGGCACCGCGCATTGAGACAGTGGAAAAGCTCGAGCCGATCAAGGGCTCGCCGCCCAATCTGATCGCGCCGCCGCCAGGCTGCGCCTTCCATCCGCGCTGCACGCATCTGGGCGAATTGTGCACCAAGGTTCGTCCGGAACTTGTCGGCGATGCCCTCGGCCGCAGCCGCGCCTGTCACTACCCGCTTGTGGAGACCGCCCATGTTGGCTGAACCGATCCTTGAAGCCCGTGGCCTTTCCAAGACGTTTCGTGCCGGCGGCGCCGTGTTCGGCAAGCCGTTCCAGGCCGTGAAAGACGTGAGCCTTGCCGTCATGCCGGGCGAAACGCTGGCGGTGGTGGGGGAGTCCGGGTGCGGCAAGTCTACGCTGGCGCGCATGTTGGTGGGACTGGAAACACCCGACGAAGGCGAAATCCTTT
>CAJYKO010000100.1 GCA_913775215.1 uncultured Devosia sp.
CCGAGAACGTCTATTCGGTGGGTCTGACCCAGTATCCGGGTGCGCTGATCATCAACAAGCGCTTTGCCAATATCCCGGCCGGTGCACCGATCTTCATGTTCAATTGGGCTGAAGACAACATCATCCGGGAGCGCGTCTTCGTGCCTGAAGACAAGCAGGGCGACTATGAGCTTCATCCGGAAACCCTGCCGGGCAAGCCGGGCGGCGCGGGTCCGGTCTGAGCGAGACTTCGGGAGCCGGCGGGTTCGCCGGCTCCTGCCGAACTAACACACGAATTCGGCGCCCCTCACCCTAACCCTCTCCCCGGAGGGGCGAGGGGACTGGCCGGTGGTTTCGACCTGATCCGGCCAGCAACTCGATCCTGTCCTCTCGCCCTTTTGGGGGAGAGGGTCAGGGTGAGGGGACTTGCCGATATTTTCGAAGAGGCCAAGATGCTTCGATTTCTTGCGATGCGAATTTTGGGCGCGATACCGCTGCTGTTTCTGCTCAGCGTCGTGACCTTCGCCATCATTCAGGCGCCGCCCGGCGACTATGGCGATACGATCCGCTCGATGCTGATCAATCAAGGCGGCGTTCCGGCCCCACAGGCCGAAGCACAGGCCGAACTTTATCGTCAGGCCAATGGCCTCAACGATCCGATCATCGTGCAATATTTCCGCTGGATTACCGGCATCGTGACGCGCTTCGATTTCGGGCACTCGTTCTTTTACAACAAGCCCGTGGGGCAGGTGGTGATGGAACGCCTGCCGGCAACGATCCTCCTGGCGCTGGTGTGCCACGTGCTCGCTTCCGTGCTTGGCATCGGTCTCGGCATCATTGCGGCAACGCGCCAATATTCTTGGGCCGATACGCTTCTGGGCATCGTGTCCTTTCTCGGCATGACGATCCCGCGGTTTTTGCTAGCGATCATCATTCTCTATCTGCTGGTCTTCAAACTGAACGTCAGCGAAGTGGGTATGTTCTTTTCGGCCCGCTATGGCGGAGCGCCCTGGAGCTGGGACAAGTTCGTCAACCTTGTCCAGCATGTCTGGCCGGTCGTGTTCATCGCAACCTTTGGTGGGCTGGCTTACAATATGCGCGTGATGCGGGCCAACCTGCTGGACGTGCTCAATTCCCAATATGTCGAGACGGCGCGGGCCAAGGGGCTGCCCGAAGGCGCGGTGATCATGAAGCATGCCGTGCCCAATGCACTGCATCCGCTTGTGGCGTACCAGGGCGTGGTTCTGCCCTATATGCTGACAGGCGAAATCGAGGTCGCCATCGTTTTCGGGCTCGCAACCGTGGGGCCCGCGATCGTGGGCTCGATGGGGGTGGGCGACGTCTATGTTACCGCCACCTTCATGCTGGTGCTCGCGACGACGCTGATCATCGGCAATATCATCGCCGATATGCTGCTCGTTGCCCTCGATCCGCGTATTCGCCTGGGAGGTAAAGCGGAATGAGCAAGACCGATATCCATTCCTCGATCCCGCTGCCGACCGATGTTGCAGGCGGACCCGTGCCGACCCCGGCTGAAGAAGCCGACGTCCCACCAGTCGTTAGCCGGTTCGGCTCGGGCAACGAGACCTATGCTGCACTCGTCTGGCGCCGGTTCAAGCGCTCGCCCATGGGAGTGATCGGCCTGGTGCTCGTCGGCTTGCTGCTCTTTGTGTCCATCTTCGCCGATTTCTTCGCGCCGATGGACCCCAAGGCGACGAACCTGCCTTTCGCACCGCCCGATGTCGTGGCGTTTCAGGATCAGGACGGCAATTTCAGCCTGATCCCGCATGTCTATCCGATTGGGGACACGGGCGAATTCGATCCGATCACCTTCCAGCCCCTGACCGGGCCGGTGCTCGATAATCCGACGCCGACAGGGTTCTTCGTCCAAGGTTATTCCTACAACTTCCTCTGGTTCATCCCGTCCAATATCCACTTCTTCGGATCGACCGACGGCCGGCCGCTGCAATTGCTCGGGACGGACAAATTCGGCCGCGATATCTTATCGCGCGGGATTGTCGGCTCGCGGATTTCGCTGACCATTGCGCTTGTCGTGGTGGCGCTGACGACGGTCGTCGGCACACTGGTCGGGATTACTTCGGGCTATATCGGGGGGCGGCTCGATGCCTGGGTGCAGCGGTTCGTCGAGTTTGTCTTGGCGTTCCCGCAACTGCCTCTCTATCTCGCGTTGACCTCGCTCATTCCGGTGACGGCGCCGTCCAACGTGTTCCTCAGTTTCGTGATCTTCGTGATGGCGGTGCTGGGTTGGGCGCAGCTAAGCCGGGAGGTGCGTTCCAAGACGCTGTCGCTGGCGCGGATCGAATATGTGCGCGCTGCGATCGCGGTGGGTTCCTCGGATGGGCGCATCATCACGCGGCATATTCTGCCCAATGTCTTGAGCCACATTATCGTCTCGATCACGTTGGCTATTCCAAGCGTCGTGCTGCTCGAGAGCTTCCTCGGGTTCCTCGGTTTTGCGGTGAAGCCGCCGCTGATTTCGTGGGGGTTGATGTTGCAGGATACCGGCACATTCTCGGTGATCGGGTCCTATCCCTGGATCCTGTCGCCTGTGATCTTCGTGCTCATCACCGTCTTTGCCTTCAACGCGCTGGGCGATGGCCTGCGCGATGCGATCGACCCCTACTGAGGACGCGACCATGACTTCAATCAATCTGGCGCCTCCGGAACGGCATGACCTCGGCATGCACGGGCGCGAACTCATCCTCGATGCGCGCAATGTGCAGGTGGATTTCAAGGTCGAGGGCGGCGTGGTCAATGCCGTGCGCGACGTCTCCTTTCAATTGCACAAGGGCGAGACGATCGCGCTGGTGGGGGAGAGCGGTTCGGGCAAGTCGGTGACGGCGCGGACGCTGATGAAGCTGCTGACCAAGCGCGCTACCATCGGCAAGAACACGCGCATCACGCTTTCGGGGAAGAATGTCGTCGCCATGAGCGACAAGGAGATGCGCAAGCTGCGTGGCAATGACATTGCCATGATTTTCCAGGAGCCGATGAGTTCGCTAAATCCCGTCTACACGATCGGGCAGCAGCTTTGCGAAATCATTCACCTTCATAACAAAGTCTCGCGGGCGGAAGCGATGAAGCGGGCCGAGGCGCTGCTGACCGAGGTGCAGATCCCGGAGCCACGGGCGCGGCTGAACAATTATCCGCATCAGCTTTCGGGTGGGCAGCGGCAGCGCGTGATGATCGCCATGGCGCTGGCCAACCGGCCCGATGTGCTGATTGCCGATGAGCCGACGACGGCGCTTGACGTGACGGTGCAGGCGCAGATCCTTAATCTCATCAAGGACTTGAAGGACAAGTATGGCATGGCGGTGATCCTGATCACCCATGACCTGACAATCGTCCGGCAGTTTTCCGAATATGTCTACGTGATGCAGAACGGTCGCGTGCAGGAGCATAATGCGACTGAGGCATTGTTTGCCAATCCGCAGCACGCCTATACCAAGCATCTGCTGGCTTCCGAACCCAAGGGCACGGCGCTGCCGCTTGATGAGGGCGCGCATGACACGGTGCTGGAGGGCAGGGAGGTCAAGGTGGCCTTCACGCTCAAGCGCGGCGGTTTCTTCAAGCCTGACTTCTTCGAGCTCAAGGCGGTCGATAATCTCGACATCAAGCTGATGCGGCACGAGACGCTGGGGATCGTGGGCGAGAGCGGCTCGGGTAAGACAACGTTCGGGCAGGCACTGATCCGGCTGATCGGTAATCAGGGCGGGCAGATTTTCTTCGATGGCCAGCCGATCCACGACAAGGACCGCGCGGCGATGCGGCCTTTGCGGAGCCGGATGCAGATCGTCTTTCAGGACCCGTT
>CAJYKO010000101.1 GCA_913775215.1 uncultured Devosia sp.
GTTCAAATTGCTTCCGCCCACTGGATGTCATCCTCGCGCAAGCGGGGATCCATCTTGAGATCTCAGGATGGGCCCCGACCTTCGCCGGGGTGACAACCGAGGGCGTGGCGGCTGCAGCGCAAGAGCATGCAGGGCCTTTGGCGCGGACATGGCCATAGAACGGTTCACGCTGTCAATCAGAAACGATCATCAATCGTCAGGGGTGCGTGAAGATGATTGTAAATAGCAGAATGCTGATTGACTCTGCTTGGAAAGAATGAAAGCACTGCGCCTGAGGAGTATCAGCATTGCACGAAACGGAACGCCACCGCGTTATTCTCGCAGCCGCCCAGTCCCATGCCATGGTGACGGTTGCGGATCTGTGCGATCTGACGGGCTCTTCCGAAGCGACCATTCGGCGGGACATTGCCGCGCTCGACGAGCAAGGCAAGGTACGGCGCGTGCGGGGCGGGGCGGAGGCGATCAACCCGCCATCGCAAGGCGGACTGGTCGGGCGGCCATTTTCGGTCAATGAAACGATCAATATCGTGCAAAAGCGCGCAATCGCGAAAGCGGCGGCCGATCTTTGCAACGATGGCGAGCCGATTATCATCAATGGCGGCACGACGACCTATCAGATGGTGCATCACCTGACCGCCAAACGCGTCAGCGTGTTCACCAATTCCTTTGCGATCGCCGAATTCCTGATTCACAACTCGCGCAATCCCGTCGTCATTCCGGGCGGCACGGTCTATCGCGAGCAGAACGTCATCCTCTCGCCCTTTGGCGGGGTAGTGGCATCGCACTTTTATGCCAAGCGCATGTTCATCGGCTGCCAGGGGATCGGCGCCCATGGGCTGATGGAGGCCGACCCCATGGTCGTGCAATCCGAACTGGCGCTGATCGGGCAGGCAGACGAGCTGATCGTTCTTGCCGACTCTTCCAAATTTACCGGCCGCTCAAGTCTGATCTTGTGCGGCCTCGACAAGATTGCCGCCGTCATCACCGACGCCGGCATCCGCGACGAAGACCGACAGATGCTGGAGACGGCAGGGGTCCGGTTGATCGTCGTGGAGACGCCTGCTCAGGCCGCCGTGGCTTGAGAAGATGATAAAACCATCCCAGGGAGGGAATTTTATGAAACTGTTCAAGCTGATGGCTGCTACCGCTGCCGCTGCTATCCTGCTCGCGACCCCGGCTTTCGCCCAGACGCGCATTGCGCTCGTCGTCAAGTCGCTCGGCAATGGCTTCTTCGACGCCGCCAACAAGGGCGCGCAGGACGCCGCCAAGGAACTTGGCGACATCGAGGTCATCTATACCGGCCCGACCACCGCGACCGCCGAAGCTCAGATCGAAGTCGTCAATTCGCTGATCGCCCAGCAGGTCGACGCCATCGCGATTTCCGCCAATGATCCGGACGCTCTCGTGCCGGTTCTGCAGCGCGCCATGCAGCGCGGTATCAAGGTCGTGGCCTGGGATTCGGGCGTTGCGCCCGAAGGCCGCCAGATCCACCTCAACCCGTCGGAAACCGCGCTGATTGGCGAGACCATCATCAAGCTCGCGGCAGACTACCTGCCTGAGGGCGGCGATGTTGCCATTCTCTCGGCCGCCTCCACCGCGACCAACCAGAATGCCTGGATTGAAGCGGCTAAGGCCGTCATTCCGGAAAAGTTCCCCAACATCAACCTCGTCGCGACCGTCTATGGCGACGATGACTCGGTGAAGTCGACCGAAGAAGCCCGCGGCCTGATCGCGGCGTACCCTGATCTCAAGGCCATCATCGCGCCGACCACCGTTGGCGTTGTTGCTGCGGCTCAGGTCGTGACCGACCAGAACCTGATCGGCAAGATCAATGTCACCGGTCTCGCCCTGCCGTCCGAGTTCAAGCAGTTCATCGACAATGGTGCTTCGCAGGCCGTGGCGCTCTGGAACCCGATCGACCTTGGCTACTCGGCCGTCTATCTCGCCAATGACCTGGTCAAGGGCGAAGAAGCCAAGCCCGGCGCAGTGTTCTCGATCGGCAAGGTGGGTGACGTGACCCTCGACGACACGAACTCGGCCGCCATGGCTGCACCGTTCCAGTTCGACAAGTCCAATATCGAAGAGTTCTCCAAGATCTACTAAGGCTCCGTCCTATTCTTCTCCCCCCCGGGGAGAAGGTGGCGCATCGCTCACCGAATTCGCATTTGCGAATTCGGTTGGGATGAGGGGGATGCTCGCCGCATAGTGCATGCGGAAAGTGTCCCCCTCACCCTTCTCGGGCTTTGCCCGATCCACCCTCTCCCCGATGGGGAGAGGAAAAGGGACCCAGTCCCACTGTGAGCATAAAAGCATGACCGACCCCATCCTGACCCTGACGGGTATCACCAAAACCTTCCCCGGCGTCCGCGCGCTGCACAATGTGGCGCTCGAGCTTTATCCCGGTGAGGTAACGGCGCTGATCGGGGAGAATGGTGCCGGCAAGTCGACGCTGGTGAAAACCATGACTGGGATTTACCAGCCGGACGCTGGCGAGATCCGGGTGGGCGGCAATGTCGTGACCCTGCCGACCGCAATTTCGGCGAGCGATGCGGGGATCACCGCGATCCATCAGGAGACGGTGTTGTTCGATGAGCTGACCGTGGCCGAGAACATCTATCTCGGGCACGCGCCGCGCAATCGCCTCGGCATGATCGACTGGAAGACTATGCGCAGGGAAGCGCAGCAGACGCTCGATTCCATGGCGGCGGGGATCGACGCGGGGATTCCGCTCAAGGAATTGGGCATTGCCAAGAAGCACCTCGTCGCAGTGGCGCGGGCGCTCTCCGTCGATGCTCGGGTCGTGATCATGGACGAGCCGACCGCCGCGCTCTCCCAAAAGGAAATCGAGGAGCTTTATGTGCTCGTCGAGCTGCTCAAGAAGGACGGCAAGGCGATCCTCTTCATCTCGCACAAGTTCGACGAGATTTATCGCATTGCCGACCGCTACACGGTGTTCCGCGACGGCGAAATGGTCGGCAAGGGCTTTATTAGGGATACGCCGCAGAGCGAGATCGTCAAGTTGATGGTCGGCCGCTCGGTCGATCAGATTTTTCCGACGCGCGCGGCGACCATTGGGGCGCCGGTGCTCGAGGTAACGGGGCTGAGCCATCCGACCGAGTTCGAGAATATTTCGTTTTCGGTTCGGAAGGGCGAGATCCTTGGTTTTTACGGGCTTGTGGGCGCTGGACGCTCCGAGGTGATGCAGGCCGTTTTCGGGATGACCGAAGTGTCCGGCGGCACCATGGTGCTCGATGGCAAGACGATTGCGCCGCGCTCCCCGGCTGATGCCGTGGAAGCCGGTATCGTTTATGTGCCTGAGGAGCGTGGCAAGCAGGGCGTTATCACCGGCGAGCCGATCTTCAAGAACGTCTCGCTGCCGAGCCTCAATAAGACGAGCAGCAGTGGCTTCATCCGCATGGCGGAGGAATTTGCCTTGGCGCGGACCTATACCGAGCGCTTGGACCTGCGTGCGTCCTCGCTGAGCCAGAATGTGTCCACCCTTTCGGGCGGCAATCAGCAAAAGGTGGTCATCGCCAAGTGGCTGGCGACGCTGCCGAAGGTGATCATTCTCGATGAGCCGACCAAGGGTATCGACATTGGCTCCAAGGCCGCAGTGCATGAATTCATGGGCGAACTCGTGAGCCAAGGGCTCTCGGTGATCATGGTCTCATCGGAACTGCCGGAAATTTTGGGCATGAGCGACCGCGTCGTCGTCATGCGCGAGGGGCTGATGGTCGATACGCTCGACAACAATAACCTCCAGCCCGAGACGCTGGTGCGTCTGGCGGCTGGCATTGCTGAGGAGAAGGCGGCATGAACCGGCTTTTCAAAACCCGCGAACTCTGGCTGGCCCTCGGCATTCTCGCCGTCATCGTGCTGGTGACACTGCGCTTCCCGCGCTTTTCCCAGCCGGGCAATCTGCTCACCATTTTCAACGACACGTCCATTTTGATGATGCTGGCGCTGGGGCAGATGGCGGTGATCCTGACGCGCTCGATCGACCTCTCAATGGCGTCCAATCTTGCACTGACGGGCATGATCGTGGCCATGATCAATGCGGCGGCACCGGGCGTGCCGATCCCGCTGCTGATCGCCGGTTGCATCGTGGTCGGCGCCGCTCTGGGCGCGTTCAACGGCATCCTCGTCTGGAAGCTCGATATTCCGCCGATCGTTGTCACGCTTGGTACGCTGACCATTTTCCGTGGATTGGTGTTCGTAATTTCGGGCGGCGCTTGGGTCAACGCGGCGCAGATGAGCCAGGAGTTCATCCAGCTCCAGCGCGGGTCGTTCCTCGGGCTGCCGATCCTCTCATGGTTTGCTGTCGTCGTTGCGGGGCTGGTCTATCTCCTGATGACGCGCACGCCGCAGGGTCGGGCCTTTTATGCCATTGGCGTCAACCCGACGGCCGCCGTCTATACCGGCATCAATGTCGGGCGGACCAAATTCCTTGCCTTCGTACTGGCCGGGGCTATTTCGGGCCTCTGCGGCTATCTCTGGATTTCGCGTTATGTGATCGCCTCGGTGGAAGTGGCCGGTGGCTATGAACTGACCATCGTTGCAGCCTGCGTCATTGGCGGCGTGTCGATTGCCGGTGGCATAGGGACCGTGGCAGGGGCACTGCTCGGTGCGCTGTTCCTCGGCGTCGTCAATAATGCGCTGCCGGTGATCGGCGTTTCGCCGTTCTGGCAGATGGCAATTTCGGGTGCGGCGATCTTGATTGCCGTGGTGCTCAATGGCCGCAGCGAACGGACCAAGGGACGGATTATTTTGAAGAAGGCAGCAGCCGCATGACCGATTTTCCTGCAACCGGCCGCCAGCTTCCGGACCGTCTCGATAAGCCGCTGAAATCGGCAGTTCTCAGTTGGGAAAGCCTGCTGGTGCTCGTGGCGCTGGCGATCTTTATCGCCAATTCTTTCGCCTCGCCCTACTTCCTCAACGAGTGGAGCTTGAGCGACATGACGTTCAACTTCACCGAAAAGGCGCTGATTGCGCTCGCCATGGCGCTTGTCATCATCACCGGTGAAATCGACCTGTCTGTCGCCTCTATCATCGCTCTTGCCTCGACGATGATGGGCGTTGCGCTGGGCATGGGTGCAGATACACCTGTGCTCGTGATGGTCGGCGTTGGCGTTGGTATTCTGTGTGGTGCCTTCAACGGCTTTCTGATCACCGGCCTCAAACTGCCCTCGATCGTCGTCACCATCGGTACGATGAGCTTGTTCCGGGGCATCGCCTACATCGTCCTCGGCGACCAGAGCTTTAAGGGCTATCCCGCGAGTTTTTCCTGGTTCGGGCAGGGCTATGTGTTCTGGGTGATCTCTTTCGAGCTGATGCTCTTCGTCATCGCCGCGATCATTTTCTATGTGCTGCTGCAACACACCAATTTCGGGCGCCGGGTCTATGCCATCGGCAACAATGCGACAGCGGCGCGCTTTTCCGGCGTGCGCGTCGATCGCATCAAGTTCGTGCTGTTCTGCCTGACCGGGCTGATGAGCGGTATCGCGGCGGTGCTCCTGACGGCGCGGCTTGGGTCGACACGGCCTTCGATTGCCGAAGGGTTTGAGCTTGAGGCCGTGACCATGGTTGTCCTGGGTGGTGTTTCCATCCTCGGCGGTTCTGGCACGATCATCGGCGTCGTGCTCGCGGCGCTGATCATGGGGCTTGTGACCTTCGGGCTTGGACTTCTCAATGTGCCCGGGATCGTCATGTCGATTTTTATCGGCTCGCTCTTGATCGTCGTGATCGCGCTGCCGATCCTGTTCCGCATGTGGAGGCAAAGACGCGCATGATTACCGATAACGGCTACGAAAAGCACGCCTTCAAGATGCGGCTCAATCCCGGCATGACGGCGGAATATAAAAAGCGCCATGACGAGATATTTCCCGAACTCGTCGACCTGCTGCATGAGGCCGGAGTGAAGGATTATTCCATTCACCTCGACGAGGAGACCAATACGCTTTTTGGGGTTTTGTGGCGGCGGGTGGATCACACGATGGCTGATCTGCCCAATACCGAAGTCATGAAGCGCTGGTGGGCGCATATGGCCGATATCATGGCGAC
>CAJYKO010000102.1 GCA_913775215.1 uncultured Devosia sp.
ACTTCATAGGCGAAGTCGACGTGGCCGGGCGTATCGATGAGGTTGAGGACATAGTCCTCGCCATCCTGCGCCTTATAATTGAGGCGCACGGTCTGCGCCTTGATGGTGATGCCGCGCTCGCGCTCGATATCCATCGAGTCAAGGACCTGTTCCTTCATCTCGCGCAGATCGAGCCCGCCGGTCATCTGGATGAGGCGGTCGGCGAGGGTCGATTTGCCATGGTCGATATGGGCGACGATGGAAAAATTGCGGATATTTTTAAGCGGCGTGGTCATTCGCGCCTGATAGCAGAAGGCGCGGGGGCAAGAAAGATGGTTTCCGTAGCGTAAACGGCAGTTTCCCGACACGGAACCGGCAACGTTGGTGCGGGGCGGTGCGTTTGGTGGACCATGCGTCACACCCTTTCCATTTTCGCCCTTCTCGCTGCCCTGACCGGCCCCACGCTCGCGCAGGACTGGCTCGCGCCGCTGCAGAATTTTGTTGAGGAAATTTCGCCACAGCGGAGTGCACCAAAACCGGCGCCGAAGGCGGAGGTGCCGGCGGCGGTACCGGTGGATAAGGACGAGGCGGAGACGGCGGCGGATGAAGCGCCGCCGCCGATCCCGCGGCCGCGGCCTGAGGGATTGGGTGAAGAGGCGGAACCCGCGCCGGATGAAGGTTCAGCGCTTGATGTCGTTGATCCGGAAGTGGCTGAGCCCGTGGTTCCTGCAGAGGACGAGCCGCCTGCTCCACCTGCAAAACCGGCGGATGACCGCGTCTATCAGACCGCTTGTCCGGCGCTGCTTTCAGGTCTGGTGGTCGGCAAAATGCTGCCGCCGATTGCGGAGGGGATGTGCGGGGAGCGCTCGCCGCTTTTGCTCGAGGCGATCAATGCCAATGGGCGGACTATTCCGCTCTCGAGCTCGGTGACGACCAATTGCGAAATGGCGGGAGCGCTGGCGGAATGGACCGCCGATGTCGACGCCTATGCCAAGGCCGCGATGGAGAGCCCGATCGCGGAACTGACCACCGGCACATCCTATATGTGCCGCGCGCGCGTTGGCGGCGATGAGGGATTTACCTCGGAACACGGCTTTGCCAATGCGATCGACCTTGTCGGCTTTACGTTTGAGAACGGCGAAAGTGTTTCAGTGAAGGACAATTGGCTGCCGGCCGCAGCACCTGAGGGCAAGCTGCTGCGGCAATCTCATGGCGCGGCCTGCGGGATTTTTACGACCGTGCTCGGCCCAAAAGCCAATGCGGATCATGAGGATCATCTACATCTCGACCTCGGCTGTCATGGACAGACGTGTACGGCGCAGATCTGCGAATAGAAACGCCCGCCTCGGGTGAGACGGGCGCTGACGGCCAAGTGCGCTAGCCAAGAAGGCTGCGGCGGGCTTCTTCATCGGTCGTCGGGAAGCGCCCCTCCGGGGTCAGACGGTCGACAGCATCGGGAATGTTGGACGAGAGCCGCTTGAGCAGTTCGTCATAAGAGAGGCCCGTCGATTGGCTGAGTTCGGTCAGCGTGTCGCGGCCGATGGCGGACTCCACCTCGGCGGGCGTCAGGCCTTTGGTCGGCACGCCGACTGTGGTCCAAGAATCGGCCGTTTCCTTTTGGCCGTTGCCCCGAAAACTGTCGAGCAGATCGTTCAAGCCACCGGTTAGGACATTGCCACTGCCGGGTTTGCCGCTGATCAGATCGCTAAGGCCTCCCAAGACGCCGCCGAGACCGCCTTGGCCGCCACCGGTATTGTTGGACATGCCCTTGAGCGCATCCTGGATCTTGTCGCGATGCTGAAATCCAGCGACCGCCAATAAACCAAGCAATGCGACGAGTGAGGATGATCTGGCCATTGCAGTTGTCCTTGCTGGTGAATGTGAGACGCGAACGATGACGCGGAGCCTATAGTTCCGAGTGTCAGCGTTCGGCGATCTCAGTTCGCAAGATTACTGCACGGGAGCGGCAGGGGTCGCTGGTGTTGCCGCGTCGGTCGGGGTAGCGCTTGGGGCGGGGGTTGCCGGGTTCATCGGCGAAGCCGGCTGGGCAGGTGCGGTACCGGCGCCGGCATAGATGGCGATGACTTCGGCCGTCTGCTCACGGTCCTTGCTACCCTCGGCGCAATCGACGCCAGTTTTTTCGACGTCTGCCTTGATGGCGTCATAGGCAGCCTTCGAGGTCGCTTCGTCCATCCGCATTTCGGATTCGAGCTGGCGGCGATGAGCATTCATGGCCGTGGTGGCCGGCTCGCCGGCTTGGACCGAGCAGAGTTCGATCGTGGCCTGCGTTGCGTAAAGGCCGGTCAGCAGCGTGCCCTGCTGGGGCATGGAATCGACGATGGCGCGGGGATCGACGGTGATCTGAGGCTTGGCCGCTGGCGCTGCGTCCTGCGCATAGGCAGCAGGAACGAGGACGGCGAGCAGGGACAGGGCTAGGGGAAGGCGGGGCAAAACGACACTCCGAGCTCGTGAGGAATTTTCCCCCATTGTCAGCCCGATTATGGCTTCAGCACGGCGTGCACTCGGCCTTCGCGTGATGCGGGGGCAGGTCTGCCCAATCCCTGGGGGTCAGGTCTGGTTCCACCGAGGCGGTGGCGACGGGGGTGTTGAGCCAGGCAAAAGCAAGGCGCAAAAGGTCGATCAGGCGGGTCATGGCCTGTCTCCTCAAAAAGATTTTCGGGGCGGGTTGAAGTGTTCGTAATCTGCGCCTGATGCCCCTTTGTCGCAATGGACAAGGCTTCGTGGCGGGTATAGAAAATCTATATGAGCAGTCCCTTTCCCATTCCGCTCAATGCCCTGCGCGCCATCGAGATCGTGGCGCGGGCCGGTGCACTCGCCCCGGCGGCAGAGGAACTGGGGGTAACGGTGGGGGCGGTCAGCCAGCATCTGCGGCGAGCCGAGGAACGGCTCGGCATGGAGCTTTTCGCCCGCACGCCACAGGGCTTGAAGCCCGTGCCGGAACTGATCGAGATCCTGCCGCAGCTTTCCGCCGGCTTTGCCTCCCTGCGCGATGGGCTGGCAACGCTCACCGGAGCCCATGAAGGGGTACTCAACGTTACCGTCGGCAGCGTCTTTGCCTCGCGCTGGCTGATCTGGCGGGTCAACAAATTCTCTCTTCGCCATCCCGGGCTCGAAGTGCGGCTGACGGTCACTGGCGCCATGCTCGATCTGACGCGGCCGGACCTTGATTGCGGCATCCGCTTTGGGGATGGAAATTGGCCGGGTGTGGCGGTGACGCTGATCGGTGGCCGGGCCTATCAGCCTGTCTGCGCGCCAGAGCTTTTGCGGGCCCACCCCGACCTCTCGGACCTGACGAAAATCCCCGTGATTGCGGACCAGACAAGCATGCTCGATTGGCCTTTGTGGCTCAAACATGCCGGCCGCGATCCCCATATCAAACTATCGGGACCGGTTTATTCCGATGCGTCGCTCGCCTTCGATGCCGCCATTTCCGGGCAAGGGCTTTTGCTGGCGGCCGATATGATGAGCGCGGACCCTGTCTGCGACGGGCGATTAGTGCGGCCGTTCTCGGCGCCGGTCGATGGCGCACACGGCTATTATCTCGCAACGGCCAAGGGCCGGCGGGAATCGAAAAAACTCAAACTGTTTCGCGATTGGCTGGACGAGGAAGTCCCGGCCAGTGTCGGGGGCTATCTGGCCCAGCAGCAGAGCCAGGTTCGAGCGGCCCTCTGAGGGCAAAGGAGAGAAAATGCAAGACGTCCTGATCCTTGGAGCCGGTATCGTCGGCATCGCGACGGGCATCCATCTCCTCAAACGCGGGCGCAGCGTGACCCTGGTCGACAAGAATCAGCCGGGCCGCGAGACATCTTATGGCAATGCCGGGATCATTCAGCGCGAGGGCGTGCGGCCGCATCCGTTTCCGCGCGATTTGACGACGCTGATGCAGGTGGGACTGCATCTGTCGACCGCCGCGCGCTACGAACCGCTGGCCCTGCCGCGCATTGCGCCGCCGCTCTTAAAATATTGGTGGGCATCTTCACCCGAGCATTACCGACAGGTGGTGCAAAACTATGCCCCGCTGATCGGCCGGTCGATCGAAACGCATGCGGCGCTTATCCGGGAAGTCGGGCCGGAGGCGGAAAAGCTGATCTCTAAAGATGGTTGGTATCTGGTGTTCCGCACGGCCGAAAAGCTGCAGCGCGAGGCAGCGAAGGCCGAGGGCGACCGGGAGAAGTTCGGCATCCATCATGAAGTGGTGGATTGGGCGGGATTGAAGGCGCTGGAGCCGGACCTGATCGGCGGGCTGGTGGGCGGCATTCACTGGACCGATCCCTGGACGGTGCGTGATCCCGGCGCGCTGGTCGCGAGCTATTTTGCGCTATTCCAGCGCTTGGGCGGTACCTTCGTTTCGGGCGAGGCCGATGGGCTGAGCCAATCTGGCGGGATCTGGCAGACGCGCATCGGCGGGACGCTGCATTCGGCGAAACAAGCGGTGGTGGCGCTGGGGCCATGGGCACCGGAAGTACTGGATCGCCTGGGCTATCGCCTGCCGCTCTTCGTCAAGCGCGGCTATCATATGCACTATAAGCCCCAGCCCGGCGCCAAACTCGACCACCTGTTGCTTGATGCCGAGGTGGGCTATGTGCTGGCGCCGATGGCGCAGGGCATTCGGCTGACGACCGGCGCAGAATTCGCGCTGCGCGACGCGGCGCCGACGCCGGTGCAGATCGGCAAGGCTGAAGCGGCGGCGAAAGAAGTGTTCCCGCTCGGCGACCGCGTCGATCCGCAGCCCTGGAAGGGTGCGCGGCCCTGTACGCCCGACATGATGCCGATCATTTCAAAGGCGCCAAAGCATGAAGGGCTTTTTGTCGGCGTGGGCCATGCCCATCACGGCTTCACGTTGGGGCCGGCGACGGGCGAGCTTTTGGCGCAGATGATGACGGGCGAAGAGACGGCGATCGATGTGAATCCGTTTAGGATGGGGCGGTTTTTACATGGATAGGGTTTTACGCCACCGCTGCTGTCAACACGCAGTGCAGCACCCTCCCTTTGACGGGAGGGTTGGAGAGGCGTGCTCGAGGAGCACATAAATTCGGGCTCCCTCTGTCCAGGGGAGGTGAAGGCCGGTGGTTATTAAGTCTCTGTTCAAAAAGACAAAATTGCACTGAGGCGGAGCGGCTTCATCGCACCAAAAGCCCGATCGCCATCGCGGCGAGTGCACCAAAAATCAGAAAAGTCCAAAAGCCTGGAAAGCGCGAACGCTTGCCGGGCAGCCGCGCTATGCCGCGCGATTCCTTGAACGCTTGCCGCGGATCGCCCCATTTGACCTTGCGAAAGGCATAAACGTTCGAGCGCGTGCGCTGCGTTTCGAGATTGGCGTGTTCGCGAATGTCCTGATCGTCGCTCATGATCACCACATGGGCATGGCCAGTGACAGGTGCAACCGTCTGCGACTTCAGGTCATCAGAAGGGTTAACCGCACCACCTTTGGGCCTTGCCCAAAGTTTAGAACCGTTCTAACTATTGTTTGGAACCATTCTAATGTTGAGGCGAACATGTTCACCCTCTGGCCGGACAATCGGCGTGCCTTTACCAGCCTCTCGGAACGCGAAATCCTCTCGCTGGCCATTGCGGCAGAGGAGGAAGACGGGCGGATTTATTCCGAGCTTGCGGCGCGCTTGGGCGAGACTTATCCGGGTACGGCAGCACTCCTCGAAGCCATGTCGGCCGAGGAGGACGATCATCGCCAGCGGTTGCTCGACATCTATGTGGACAGGTTCGGGAAGCGTCTGGTGCCGATCCGGCGCGAACATGTGCGCGGGTTCCTCAACCGCAAGCCGGTCTGGCTGCTCAAGACCCTGACGCTCGAACAGGCTCGCCAGCAGGTCTGGGAGATGGAGGAAAGCGCCTATCACTTTTATCTCGAAGCGGCGAAGCAGACCAATGATGTCGGTATTCGCAAGCTTTTGGGCGATCTCGCACGGGCCGAGCGTGGTCATGCCGTGACGGCAACCAAGCTTGATGAAAAGCTCCTCGGCCAAGACGGTCGCGACACCGAAAAGGACGAGGCGCACCGCCAGTTTCTCCTGACCTATGTGCAGCCCGGACTCGCCGGGCTGATGGATGGCTCGGTTTCAACGCTGGCCCCGGTTTTTGCCGCTGCCTTTGCAACGGGCGACACGCACCAGACCTTTCTCGTCGGTCTGGCCGCCGCGATCGGCGCTGGCATTTCCATGGGCTTTACGGAAGCCGCATCCGACGACGGCAAGCTGACGGGGCGCGGCTCACCGCTAAAGCGCGGAATGGCAGCCGGGATCATGACGGCCGTCGGCGGGCTCGGGCACGCCCTACCCTATCTGATCCACGATTTCTGGACGGCGACGGGCATTGCTGCCGCGGTCGTGGTGCTCGAACTCTGGGCTATCGCCTATATTCAGAAGCGCTATATGCAGACCCCGTTCTGGCGCGCGGTCTTGCAGGTCGTCATCGGCGGCGCGCTGGTGTTTGGGGCGGGTGTGTTCATTGGCATGGCTTAGGCCGCGACCGGGCGGCGCCAGCGCAGCCAGAGGAAAGTCGCGACAGCCAGAATGGAGCCAATCGCGAGCAGCGATGGCGTCCAGCCGGCATCGGGCCCGAAGAGCACCGCGTTCATGCGGCGGCCGGGCAAAAGCGTGAAGGCGCCAGCAAGAAGCAATGCGCCGACATAGAGCCCCTGCATATTGCCGCGGTGCCGCGCGACATCGTGGTACCTGGCTATCCCCGGTGGTCGCGGCTGTGCTTGGCGGCGCGCTGGCGGGGCCGCCGATCACCGCGGTGGTGGCGATCATCAATCTTCTCGCCTTTGGGCCGGACACGACGCCTATCGGCCTTTTCACCCTACTCGTCTATTGTACGCCGATCGCTGCGGCGGTGACTCTGCTCAGTGCCTTGCTCGGCATGCGGCCGAAGGTGGCAAAGGGTGAAGCGATGGCGGCGCCAGAGGAGCCTGCTTTGCTTGATCGCCTGCCGCGACCCCAGCGGGGGCGGCTGCTGCACATCGCCGTCTCGGACCATTATGTCGATGTGACCACCGACAAGGGCACGACGCTGGTGCTGATGCGCCTCTCCGACGCCATTCGCGAGACTGCGCCGGAAGCTGGGCTGCAGGTGCATCGCTCGCACTGGATCGCGCTTGCCGCCGTGCGTCGGGGATTTCGGCAGGGCGGCAAGCCGGTGCTCGAGCTTGAGAACGGCACGGTGGTGCCGGTGAGCCGTACGTTTATGGATGCGGTGAAGGCGGCAGGGTTGCTGGGTTAACGCCCCGCCACCAGGCTCGCCGCCTTCGATCCGATCGCCATAGCGGGGGCATTGGTATTGCCCGAAACGATCTGCGGCATGATCGAGCAGTCGATGACCCGGAGGCCTTCGATTCCGCGCACGCGGAGTTCGCTATCGACGACCGCCGTCGGATCGTCGTCACGGCCCATGCGCAATGTGCCGACGGGATGATAATTGGTTTTGACCGTCTGCCCGCAATACTTTTCGAGCGCTTCGGGATCGTCCATCACCGCCTGGCCGGGCAGCAGTTCGGTGTCGATCTTTTCCGCGAGGGGCGCAGCCTTCAGCAGTTTTCGTGCCTCGTGGAGCGCTGCGATGGTCAGGCGAAGGTCGTCGGGATGTCCGAAGAAATTGCAATCGACCACCGGCTGATCAGCCGGGTTAGCCGAGCGGAGGGTGACGCTGCCGCGGGCCTTGGGGCGGAGGAGGCAGGAGGTGAAGGTGACGCCATAGGTGGGTTTTGCCGCTGAGACGTCGCGATCGAGATAGACGATCGGGGCGCAATAAAGCTGGATGGTCGGGCGCGGGCCGCCATCGGGATCGAAGAACATGCAGGCTTCGATGCCGGTGGTGGTCACTGGGCCGGAGTTGGTGAGGAGATATTGGAGCCCATTGCGGATCATGTTCCAGCCGCGGTCCTGGCCGAAATAGCCGGACTTGCCTTTGGTCGTGGCAATGACCGGGACCTCATGATGATCCTGCAGGTTTTGGCCGACACCAGCGATATCGGCGACGACGGCAATGCCGTGCTGGCGCAAATGGTCGGCCGGGCCGATGCCGGAGAGCATCATCAGCTTGGCGCTGTTATAGGAGCCGGCGCTAACAAGCACTTCGCGCTCAGCGCGGACGGTGTGGCTTTCGCCATCCTTGGTGTAGCTGACGCCAGTGGCGCGGCCGTTCTCGATCGTGATCTTGTCGACCCGCGCTTTGGAAATGATCGTCAGCCGCTCGTCGTCCTTGAGGGGATCGAGTAAGGCTTTGACGGCGTCCGAGCGCTCCTTGTAGCGGCCCCATTGCGCATAGGTATGCTGCATGATGCCGACGCCGAACTGGGTCGCGCCGTTGAAATCGGGGTTCGGCTTGTGGCCCAGCGCCTCTGCCGCCGCGATGAAATCATGTGTTGTCTGCGTCGTGTAGCCGGGATCGGAGACGCGCAGCGGGCCACCTGCGCCGTGGAAGCGATCATGAAGCCGGGCATTGTCCTCGATCCTGGTAAAGTGGGGCAGTATGCCGTCATAGGACCAGGCGGGATCATTGCCGAGGCTCTGGGCCCAGCCGTCATAGTCCTCCTTCTGGCCGCGCATATAGACCATGGCATTGACCGAGGAGCCGCCGCCCAGAACTTTTGCGACCGGCACGATCGGGGCGCGGCCGCCGAGCTGGGGCTGCGGCACGGTCTTATGCATTTCAAGGAAGGTGTCCTGCCCGAGATATTTCATGTAGCCGGCGGGCATAGCCATGATGCGATTGGTCCGGGCCCTCCCGCGCTCCAGCATCAAGACGCGAAAACCGAATTCCTTGACCAGCCGCCAGGCGGCGACCGACGCAGCCGAGCCGCCGCCGGCAATGACGAAGTCGTATGTGGGCATAATATCTCCTCTTACGAGGAGACTAAGCCGCAGGCAGCAAGTCTTCTAGTCGGCTATCGAGGATTGTGCCCACTCGCGCGCATTCGCCAGCGATTTCACGGATGAAGTCGATGAGCATCGGCCGATCGAGGGCGGCGAGCGAGCGGACCACCATGGCGGTGTCGCGATGGAGCGGCTCGGAATCGACAGGCTGAATTTCGACCAGCCGCCCGGCCGAGAGATCGTCGGCAATGGCGGATTGGACGAAAAAGCCGGTGCCTTCGCCCTTGATCGCGAGACGCCGAGCCGGACCGGTCGGCAGTTCGACGCTCGTCTGGGCCATGCGGGTGAAGGCCGAGGCGCCTTCAGGCTCGACCTGCCACCAGCGGAGCGAAATGACGCGTGGCACGTGTTCGAGAATGTTGGCGAGCGTTGGCCTCACTGGAAGTCTTGCCGCGATTTCCGGGGCGACGACAAGCGGCACGCGCTCGCGCATGGTGAGAAGCGGCACAAGATCGACGGCCAATGGTTCGAGATTGGGCCAGCAGAGAATGCCGAGCTCGGACTGGCGCTCATGCAGCATTTCGGCGATCTGCGCCTGCCGCCCCTCGTTCACCACCACATCAACGGAAGGGTATTTTTCCTGAAAGCGCAGGAGGCTTTCGGTGATCAGTGGCGAAACAAGACTGCGGAGCGAGGCGATGGTGATCCGCCCGCGCTCGACGCGCCGCAGCGCTTCGCGTGCCTCCTGCGCCGTACCGATCATGCGTCGGGCAAAGGGCAAAAAGGTCATGCCCTGATCGGTCAGGCTGACGGTGCGACCACGCACGAAAAGTGAGACGCCCAGGAGCTGCTCCAGTGCCCGCATGCGCATCGACGCGGTGGCCTGTGTGATATTGAGATGGGCCGCCGCCTTGGTGAAACTCTGCTCGCGAACGATGCGGTCAAAAGTGCGAAGCTGATCGAGGTCCATTGGTTTGGCTTATGCGAATAGGTCGATAAGCCGGAATATCTGCCGTCGCATTGAAAGAGTCTATGCGTTGAATGGCGCAGTTGGCGTTCACGTTACATCTTGCGGCTTCCGCCAAGTCTCATCTCAGCGAAAGTTGGGATCGAACCGCGCGCAGCTTAGCTTTTGCCGTTGCGCGCCCTCGACTCTTCGGCCCGCGCGATCTTCTCCGCCTTTGCCCGTGCCGCGATTTCCTTGACTGCGTCGCCTAAATGAGCTGTGCCGCGCTGTTTGGCGAGGTCCATCTGGTGCTGGCGTTCGGCGGCGGCTTGGTGCTTGGCGGTGTCGCCGGCGCAATAGGGGCAGGATAGACCTTCGACGAAATCCTTGTGGGCGCGGTCCGCTTCGGTCAGCGGGTGACGGCAGGCGCGGCAGAGGGTGGCGTTGCCGAGTTCGAGGCCGTGGCCAACCGAGACGCGTTCGTCGAACACGAAACACTCGCCGGCAAAGCGGCTCTCCTCCTTAGGCGTCACTTCGAGATATTTTAAAATGCCGCCCTTGAGGTGGAAGACTTCTTCAAAACCCTGACTGAGGAGATAGGAAGACGCCTTTTCGCAGCGGATGCCGCCGGTGCAAAACATGGCGACTTTCTTGTCGCGTGCAGGATCGAGGTTCTTGGCCACATAGTCCTTGAACTCAACGAAGCTCGCCGTCTTGGGGTCAAGCGCGCGCTGGAAGGTGCCAAGGCCAACTTCATAATCGTTGCGGGTGTCGACAAGGACGACATCGTTGCGATCGATGAGGTCGTTCCAATCTTCCGGCTCGACATAGGTGCCGACCTGTTTGGACGGATCAGCCTCGGGCGCGCGGAGAGTCACGATCTCGGGCTTGAGGCGCACCTTCATGCGGAGAAACGGTGCTTCGTCGGCAAAGGAATATTTCGTCTCGGCGCCTTGAAGCCGGGTGTCGAACGGGCCCGAGACAAACAAAAACTCTGCCAAGGCATCGATGGCTTCCGGCGTGCCGGCGACGGTGCCGTTGATGCCCTCGGGCGCCAGGATGAGCGTACCCTTGATGTCGCGGCCGCAACAGAATGCAGCGAGTGGCGCCTTGAGGGCTTCGGCATCGGGTAGGGAGGCGAACTTATAGATCGCCATGACTTTAAAGGGATGAGGCGCGGTCATGCTGGCCTCATAACACCGCCGGGCGCAATCGTCACGGCCCGGCAGCATCTGGCAAGGCTGCTAGTCGAGCAGCGAATGGTGGCAGTTGACGCCGGCGAGATTGCCCGCAGCCATGGCAAGGGGCACGGACTGGCGGGGGCTCGCCACGTCACCCGCGGCGTAAATGCCTGGCACGCTCGTTTGATACATGTCGTCGACATGGATGACTTCGCCAAGCGGCATATCGTCCATGACGAGCCCAAGCTGGGCATGGAGGTCAGCCGATGGTTTCTGGCGCGGACCGGCGAACAGAGCGTCGAGACCGACCACCTCGCCACTCGCCACCTGCACGGCTGACAGGACACCACCGGCTTCGATGATACCGGTTATCTTGGGTTCGACCAGTTTTATGTTTTTGTGCGCGAGCCTCACTCGAAATTCCGGGTCGATTTCGTGGCCATCGGCGAAGACCGTCAGGTCGGCGGTCCAATCTTGCAGCATGGCGGTGACATGGGCTGAAAGCGGGCCGAAATAGAGCACGCCCAAGCGTCGATCCGCCACTTCGAAGCCATGGCAATAGGGGCAATGAAGCACCGTCTTGCCCCAGGCGCGGGCAAAGCCGGGAATGTCTGGCATGATGTCAGTAATGCCATGGCTGAGAATGATGCGACGCGTTTCAATGCGGTCGCCGCTGAACAGCGTGACAACGTAGCGGTCTTTTTCGCCTTCGATCAGGCTCGCGCCGTCGTTCCTGAACGTGACGCTGCGATAGGGGAGAAACTGAGCGCGGGCCGCGGAGAGCATATCCTGTGGCGCCTTGCCATCGTGGCCAAGGATCCCATGGGCATGCTCGGCAAAGCGGTTGCGCGGCGTGGCGGTGTCAAGGACGGTGACTTTTCGCCTGGCCCGCCCGAGCTGCAGTGCCGCCGAGAGCCCGGCAAAGCTGCCGCCGATGATGACTACGTCCTGCATGACACTGCCTTTCCGCAAAATTTGAGAAGCTCGGTAAATGTTATACCATAACGTCTGTCAAGCATGGGTTGCCTCAAAGCGTCTTTTCCCTAGACTGCGGACAACCATGTCCTGGAGGACAAGATGCGCTTCGCCCTGACCTGTTTTGTCACCGCACTGGCCAGCCTTACCCCTGCTTTGGCTTTCGATACGAGCGTTAGTGACGTTCTTGACCGCATGAAGATCGGCAAGGTTATGCCGATCGGCGAAGTAGGGACGCTGATGAGGGAGTCGGAGCGTTGGTGCTATAATCAGGCGGGCGAAGGCTGCGCCTGGTCCGACATTTATCTCGATGTGACCGATACCGGGGCCACCTTCGAAATTGGCAATGCTTGGGACGACGAGATCGACGTCTATTTTACCGATCAGGGCACATTCGAGGACAATCGCTATATCTGCGAATCGAGCGTTGATTGGCTGCCGACGCTGCGGGCGACGCGTCGCGAGGATGGAATGCCGATCGGCGGGCGCGAACTTTGGGCCATTCGCAACCAGATGAGCGGCAATACAGGGCCGACGGATTGTTTCGACTATGTTCTGAAAAGTTCGGACGAGGTGGACGAAACCATTACGCTCTTGCAGCGCAAGTGGACCGATGGCGTCACCGATGAAGCTCAGGACGCCATTGTCACCATTCATTTCGATCCTGCCAGTGCTGCGGCGCTTACCTGGTATTTCTAGGCGCCCTGCGCGGCCAACCATTCAGGGTCAGGTTCGATCGGGGTAATCACGTCGAGCAAGATGCCGTTGGGGTCTGCGGCTATGAAGTGGCGCTGACCGAATACCTCGTCGCGCAATGGCTGCACGATTGGCACGCTGGCAGTTTCAAAGTGTGCCGCAAGTTTGGTGGCGTCCTCGACCTCGAAGCTGAGGATCAGTCCCGAGGTCGGCTTGCGACCCACTTTGGGAATGCTGTCATGATTGTACTCGATGATGGCAAGCTCATGCGCGGAGTTCGGCGCGCGCAACTGCACATACCAGTCGGTGTCGAAAACGGTCGTGAACCCAAAAGTGTCGCGGTAGAAATCCGCGGTGTTCGCGACATTGCTGACCTGAAGCAGCGGGTAAAGCGCTGAAAACATCCTTCTCTCCTTGCACATTTCGCCAATTTACATACACTAAGTTTGTAAATAACAAACACGGTGTATGTATGCAAGAGCGGCGGACGCAGGAGGCTCGGCGGCAGGCGACGAGACAAGCACTGTTGCTCGCTGCGCGGCGTCATTTCGCCGAGCGTGGTTATGCGGAAACCAATACGCCCGAAGTCGTTGCCGAGGCAGGGGTTACGCGCGGGGCGCTTTACCACCATTTCGCGGACAAAAAGGCACTTTTCAGGGCCGTCGTCGAGGCCGAACATGCGCGCCTTGCCGCAGCGATCACCAAAGCGGCCGATAGCGACGAGCCAGGTCCAGTCAGGGCATTGATCGATGGCGGCGACGCCTATCTTACGGCCATGGAGGACGCAGGGCGGCGCCGCATTCTTCTTATCGATGCACCGGCTGTTCTCGAACGAGACGTTCTTGACTCTATCAACGCTCGCTATGGTCTAAAAACACTGATCGAAGGCGTCGGCGCCGCGATGAGCGCTGGCGCCATTCGTGACTTGCCGGTCGAAGCGCTGGCGCAACTTCTTGATTCGATGTTCGACCGGGCAGCCTTTGCGCCGCCCGAGCAACTCGCCGGTTATCGCAAGGCAATCAGAGCGCTGATTAGGGGGCTAAAGACCTGATTCCAGTTTTTT
>CAJYKO010000103.1 GCA_913775215.1 uncultured Devosia sp.
TTTCGCAATGGCACGGCAGCCGGCGAAGGTTTGAGCGTCACCTTTAACTCTGAGCAGCTGATTCCGGCCCGCCCAAGTGGACGCATGCCGGCGACGATGACGATATCGTGTGAGGCGGGAAATCTCACCGTGGCCTTCGCCTATGCGGGCAACACCATGTCAGCACTGGGACGAGATGCGGGACTGACAACGCAGGTGGACTTGCAGGCGGCGCGCAGCCGCACGCTCAGTGTCGATACGACCAACACGGCCGTCGTGATCGATAACACGCGGGATTCACTGGCTTTTCTGGATTCGTTGCAAGGTGCGAACAATCTGACGACGCGCGTGACACCGGCCAATTCGCGATCGCTCTCGGTTCGCTTCAGCCTTGCCGGCGTGCTTGAGCAGGTCGAGCCGGTGCGTGCCGCCTGCGGCTGAAAGCTACGATAAAAGCGGCGATCATATTCCTGCCGTGCTTTGAACCTTTCGACGCCCCGATGGGCATTTACTCCGCGCTAACCTTAATAAGAGATCATCACAACGAGCGGCATTTTAGCGTCACCTTTGCCGGCTTTAGTTCGTGTTGCGTAGCGTTGAGTAGAGTTTATGGCCCATCCACACCGGCCGGTCGTGCGTTCGCACGCGGCTAGAGCGGTTCGCCGGAGATTTCCAGTCGCCAAGACCCTGGCGCTGGGACTGTTTGCCTCCGTCGCCTATATGGGCCTTGCAGGGGGCGCCTTCGGCCCATCATCCGATCTGCCCAGTGCCAATGAACCCGAGCTGGCTCTCGCCAGCCTGAGCTATTCCGGCGCCGAGCCCGTGATTACCGGCTCCGTCGACAACCTCTTTAAATCCATCAGCTTTACCGGCCCGAACCGCGCTGAAAAGACCGATCGCTATCGGCCCGCGGTCGATGTCGCTGCCTTCTCGCAGAACTTCGAGGCCGCGCGCATGCAGATTGCGGCGCTGCGCGACGAGACGATCGACCCGAACGCCATGGGCCAGTCGCGCGTTGCCGCGCTTGAGAACCAGCCTGAAGACACGGGGCCGCGCATGTCGGTGGCTTCGATCGATCCCGCGACCGCTGCCGCGCTCGATGCCATTGCCGGCATCGCGCCCCAGACGGCTTCGCTTGGACCCACGGCACCGCTCATGCCGGCTGTCGCTTCCGAACAACTAGCCTATGCGCGCGAAAATGCGCCGGTGACAGGGCCTTTCTCGGTGACGGCGCCGGTTGAAGTATCCAATCGTGAAAAGTGGTGCCTCGCCACTGCGATCTATTTCGAAGCCCGCGGCGAGAGCTATCGCGGCCAGGTGGCTGTGGCGCAGGTGGTGATGAACCGGGTCAAGGATCACCGCTATCCGAGCACGATCTGCGGCGTGGTGTTCCAGAACCAGGACAAGCGCAATGCCTGCCAGTTCTCGTTTGCCTGCGACGGCATTCCCGAAGTCATCAGCGAGCGCGAGCCTTGGGTTCAGGCTGAGGATATCGCCAACCGGTTCCTTGCTGGCGAGCTTTACCTGACCGAAGTCGGCAATGCGACGCACTATCATGCGACCTATGTCAGCCCGAAATGGGCGCCGCGCATGGAGAAGGTGACCCAGATCGGACTGCACGTCTTCTACAAGTTCAAGCGCGGCTGGTTGTTCGGCTAAAAGCCTAGCAATAATAAAAGCTTGCGGTGGAAATACAGGTCGAGGTGCGCGTCTGGCCGCGATGGGTCTTATAGGTCGTCACGGACACGTAGGAATTGCCATTATAGGTCCGCATCCGGTTCCAATGACCGTTGCTCCAGCTTGAAAAGCTGAATTGATTCAATGCGTTGTCGCGCTCATTGATGCCAGGATACTGCACGTTCGGAGATGCGATGCCGTCGTTCGAATAGGTGCCGGTCGCGGTCTTGGTGACGGTGACATAGCTCAGTCGTCCGCCTTCAATCTTCTTGACGGTGACGGTGCTAACCGGGTCGGTAGAGACCCAATCGTCATAGGTGACGCCTTGATCCTCGCCAAAACGGACGAGATTGTCGCCGGCAAAGCCATCTGCGAACGCGGGGATAGAAACCGCAAAAAAACTGCTGGCGAGTAGGCCGAAGATGGCGCGACGGGTCGGCAGATTCATTTGATGCGTCCCATTCTGATCCAGTGCTGAAGCACTTGCTTAACGGATCAGTAACCATCGCGATGCAGACGTGCCAAACCTTTCCTTAACCCTTGGTTAATTCTGGCATGGTTTCACGCGGCGGGGATAAGTCGCGTAATCGTCTCGAAACTCGAGATAAATCGATCGTGCGCCTCGCGTGTCGGCCAGGGCTGGATCAGCCGGTCGAACTGCTCGATCTCGAAGGCGGCAACGCTCGGCTCACCAAAGAAGTTGACGGCCTCGCCCGGCTCGAAGCCGGCAAGGGAGGTGGCCTCGAAATAGGCGGCTTCCTGGTCAGCCTTCTTCATCTGCTTCTTGAGCGCCGCCGAGACCGTGGCGGGTAGGGAGAAGCGAAGGTAAATGGCCGACATCAAACGGTTTTCGACGTCTTTGTAATTGCCGCCCATGGCCGTCTTGAAGGGTGAGATGATGTCGCCCATGACATATTCAGGCGCATCGTGGAGGAGCGTCTGGAGGAGGGCGGCGGTCGAGGCGTCCGGATTGGCGGCGCGGAAGAGTTCGAGGACGAGAACCGAGTGCTGCGCGACGGAAAAGGGATAATCACCAAGCGTTTGGCCATTCCAGCGGGCGACGCGGGCAAGGCCATGGGCGATGTCGGAGAGTTCGACATCCATGGGCGAGGGATCGAGAATATCGAGGCGGCGACCCGACAGCATGCGCTGCCAGGCTCGGGTGCTATTGCGGGCCATCTGGGTCTAATTCGTTAGCATCACGTTATCGGCGAGACTAACAGATGGGGTCGATTCGATAAGGTTTGGTTATTTGGGGAGCGGTCTTTGCCGCGACCCCCACCTAGCCTCCCCCTGGCTGGTGGAGGGACGCATCGGGGATGCGGCTAGTCTTCGGAAGGGACCGAATCGCCGAACTGATAGGTGGCCCAGGCGGGGAGAGATAATTCGACGGGTTTGCCGTCGACCGTAGAAGCGGAGGGATCGGTGATGCGGTCGAGGCGGAGGATGGCGACGGCTTTGCCATTGACGACCTGACCGATGGCTCCGGCGTCGCGGCCGTTGGCGATGACAGGGATACCAGCGGGGGCGTCGACGCCTGTGACGATGACGGGGCGGCGGCGGGCGGTGCCGCGGTGCTTCATGCGGGAGACGACTTCCTGGCCGACATAGCAGCCCTTGGCGAAGTCGATGCCATCGAGAATGTCGAGGCCGATATCGTGGGCGAAGGCGTCGTTGGCCGGAAAGTCATTGCCTTGATGCAGAATGGCATTGGCAATGCGGGCGGTGTGGTAGGCGGTGTCGTCAGTCGACCAGTCTGCGGACGTTTCGATCGGAGCGACGATGCGATAGCCGAGCGAGACGGGGCCAAGACGATCCCGATGGGCGAGATGGGAAGGCTGGGTGGCAAAACCGACGCGGTGCGTTTTGCGGAGGTCGTCGATGTCGACCTTGGCGCGGAGGCGGTACATTTTCATGCGCTTAAAGAAGTCATCGGCGATGGGCATGTGAACGTCGAGCCAGAGCGCTTCTTCGGCAAAACCGGCGAGTCCTTCGGCGAGGATCTTGCCCTGGGGGGAAAGCAGGGCCCAAGCGGCAGCAGTGTCGCCTTCGGTCGGGATTTGACCGGTAACCACATCGTTGATCAACCGATGCGCGTCAGGGCCCGAAAAACGGAAGACGGCACGGTCGCTGCGCAGATGAATGGTCATGGAATGCCTTGCCTCGCGGAGTTTTCCTCCGCTAAACCTGCC
>CAJYKO010000104.1 GCA_913775215.1 uncultured Devosia sp.
AACAACCCGGTTCTTATAGGTGAACCCGGCGTCGGCAAGACGGCGATCGCCGAGGGCCTCGCCATCCGCATCGTCAATGGCGACGTGCCGGAATCGCTCAAGAACAAGAGCCTTCTGGCGCTCGACATGGGCGCGCTGATTGCCGGCGCGAAATATCGTGGCGAGTTCGAAGAGCGGCTGAAATCGGTGCTGTCGGAAGTGCAGGCTGCCGAAGGGCAAATCATTCTCTTCATCGACGAAATGCATACGCTCGTTGGCGCAGGCAAGGCCGATGGGGCGATGGACGCGTCCAATCTTTTAAAGCCCGCTCTGGCGCGCGGTGAGCTCCATTGCGTCGGCGCGACGACGCTTGATGAATATCGCAAGCATGTCGAAAAAGACCCGGCCTTGGCCAGGCGCTTTCAGCCGGTGTTCGTCTCCGAGCCGACCGTCGAAGATACGATCTCGATCCTGCGCGGGCTCAAGGAAAAGTATGAACTGCACCACGGCATTCGCATCGCCGACTCGGCGCTGGTGAGCGCGGCGACACTGTCGAACCGCTACATCACCGACCGCTTCCTGCCCGATAAGGCCATCGACCTGATGGACGAGGCGGCAGCGCGGTTGCGTATGGCCGTCGATAGCAAGCCAGAGGCGCTCGACGAGCTCGATCGGCGTATCATGCAGCTCAAAATCGAGCGCGAGGCGCTGAAGAAGGAAACCGACGACGGTTCGCGCACGCGGCTCGAAAGGCTCGAACATGATCTGTCGGGTCTTGAAGAGCAGGCGCAGGCGCTGTCCTCAAAGTGGCTCGCCGAAAAGGAACGGCTGCAAGGGTCGACCAAGCTCAAGGAGGAGCTTGACGCGGCGCGTTCGCAACTCGAAATCGCGCAGCGGCAGGGTGACTTGGCGCGGGCGGGCGAGCTTGCCTATGGCGTCATTCCCGATCTCGAAAAGCGCCTAAAGACGGCCGATGATCCGAATGGCGATGGCAAGCCCGATCCTGTCATGGCCAAGGAAACCGTCGAGCCGACCGATATCGCGCAGGTGGTATCGCGCTGGACCGGCATTCCGGTCGACCGGATGATGGAAGGCGAACGCGAAAAGCTCCTTCATATGGAGACTTCGCTTGGCGCCCGCGTCATCGGGCAGTCGGAGGCCGTGGCGGCGGTGGCGAAAGCCGTGCGCCGTTCGCGCGCCGGCTTGCAGGATCCGAACCGGCCGATCGGCTCGTTCATGTTCTTGGGGCCAACCGGCGTCGGCAAGACCGAGCTGACCAAGGCGCTGGCGCAGTTCCTCTTTGACGACGAAACTGCCATGGTGCGGCTCGATATGTCCGAGTTTATGGAAAAGCACTCGGTCGCGCGGCTGATCGGCGCCCCTCCGGGCTATGTCGGCTATGACGAAGGCGGCGTGCTCACCGAAGCTGTGCGGCGCCGGCCCTATCAGGTTGTGCTCTTCGACGAGATCGAAAAAGCGCATCCGGATGTGTTCAATGTTCTCCTCCAGGTGCTCGACGATGGGCGGCTGACGGACGGGCAAGGGCGGACGGTCGACTTCCGCAACACGGTCATCATCCTGACCTCGAACCTCGGCGCCGAATATCTCGTCGATCTCAAGGACGGGGAATCGGTGGAGCTGGTGCGCGGCAAGGTGCTCGATATGGTCAAGGCGTCGTTCCGGCCCGAGTTCTTGAACCGTATCGACGAAATCCTGCTGTTCCATCGCCTCGGGCGCGAGCATATGGGCTCAATCGTCGATATCCAGTTCGGCCGGCTCGAGAAGCTGCTGCATGATCGGGACATCACGCTCGAACTTACGGCCAAGGCGCGTGAGTGGCTGGCGAACGAAGGCTATGATCCCGCCTATGGCGCGCGTCCGCTCAAGCGCGTCATCCAGCGGTCCGTGCAGGATGAACTGGCCGAGGACATCCTCTCGGGCAAGGTTGTCGATGGCACGCATGTGCTGGTCGATGCCGGTGAGGGGGGAATTGTCCTCATTCCCGGCGGGTCTTCCGCGCGGGATGCCGCGGCTTAAAGGTTGATGCCAAAGGGTCGGTCGAAAGACCGGCCCTTTTCTTTGGGGGGAAACGAATCCCGCTTGCAGCCCAACTCGGACGGCATTAGAACAAAATACGAACAAACGAGGCGGGCATGGCTGATCAGATCGACTATATCGAATTTCCTTCAAGCGACCGGGCGGCGACGAGCGGCTTTTTTCGCGCGGCCTTTGGCTGGGGCGCGACGAGCTATGGTCCGGACTATGATGGGATTGAAGGGGCGGGGATCGACGGTGGTGTCGATCAGGCGGCCGAAAAGGTCGCGACGACCATGGCTATCATCCGCACGGACGATCTTGACGATGCCGAGCGCCGCGTCATCGCGGCCGGCGGGGTGATTACGCGGCCACAGTTCGATTTCCCGGGCGGACGGCGCTTTCATTTCCGCGAGCCGGGCGGCAATGAACTGGCCGTGTGGATCGCCCGGGCCGAATAGGCCTTGTTCTCAGTTGGCAGGCGGCGGGGCGGTGGCGACCTGGGTAGGCGTGCCGTCGCGAGCCATGAGATCGTCGATCTGGGCCATGGCCTGCTTGAAAGCATCGCGATATTGGGCGGCGAGCACATTGTCCTTGGGGAGTTTCACGCTCAGCGGATCGACGAGATTGCCGTTGATATGCATCTCGAAATGCAGGTGCGGACCGGTCGACTGCCCGGTCGAGCCGACATAGCCGATCACCTGGCCCTGGCGCACTTTCGAGCCAACGCCCAGGCCGTCGACATAGCGCGACAAGTGGCCATAAGCGGTCTCATAGCCGTTGACGTGCTTGATCTCGATCTTGTTGCCGTAGCCGGACTGCCAGCGGTAATATTCGATCGTGCCATCGCCGGCCGCATAGATCGGCGTACCGGTGGGCGCGGCCAGATCGACGCCGGTGTGCAGTTTGCGGGTATGAAAGATGGGGTGGATGCGATAGCCGAAGCGCGAGCGCAGCGTGCCCCCGCCCTGGAGCGGACGGCGGTGGAGGAAGCGCTGGCCGGTTTCGCCATCGGGATCATAAAAATCGACCGTGCCATCGGCGGTGGCGAAGCGGTAAAGCTGGCGCTTGGTGCCCGAAAGCGTGAGCGCGACATAGAGCAGTTCCGGCTTGGCGTCCGGAGTGTCCTTGGTTTCGAGAATGTCGATGGTATCGCCGGCCGCGATGCGCTTGGTCATGTCGACATCATAGGCGAACATGCCGATGATGCGCTCGATGGTCTCGTCGTCGAGATCGTGCTTGCGGCCGGTTTCCCAGATAGACCGATAGACAGTGGGCAGGTTGCCGACAGCGATCTGCTCGATATCCTCTTGCGGAAAATCGACCAAGTCCGGCTGGAGACCGACGACATATTGGCCATTATCGCTGAGGGCGACGGTCGCGATATGCGGATCGCCCGGCATGCCTTCGGGCCGATAGATCGACATGCGATAGGGCACAAGACTATTGGCGTCGCTGGTCAGCGGACCATAAAGAATGCGCAAACGGATGCCGGCAGGCAGGCCGCCGGCAGGACTGAGATTGGCAAGCGTGGCTTCGACCATCGAAACCTGCGCGGCGGTAAAGCCATTGCGCGTCAAGGTATCGGCCAGGGGCCCCAGTTCGCGCACCGTCAGAAAGCGTTCGGTGCGGCCAAGGCCCTTGTCCGAAGCAACCGTGGTCTTGGGAACGACGGTGACGTTTTCGGCAATACCGCTCGGCGTGGCCGTCGTGCTTTCGCGCGCCAGAGCATCAAGACTTGGGCCAAGCGCGGCATAGGCCAAGGTCGGCGGCGCATCCTCGGTATAAAAGGTGGCGTCGGCACTGCCGCGCACGAAGTCGGCCGCGACCTGATCGGAAATGTCGGTCTTGGGGACATAGGTCAGGGGCATGTCTGCGGTTTTCACCGCGACTTCGCCATCGACATCGGTGCCATAGACGTCGGCATTGAGATCGAGCGCCACGGCCTGCAGCGGCTGGGTAGCATTCAATATGGCCACGGGATCATAAGCGGGCGCGTCGGCCGAAAGGTTCGTGGCCGTGGTGGCAAGCGTCGCGCGGAGACGAATGAACGGCTGGTTACGCAGCATTTCGCGGCCATCGACGACCTGGCGGACAGAAGCCTCGATGGTTTCCAAATCCGAGCGCGTTTCGGCAACCGGCCTGATGCGTGAGGATTTTGCAGTGAAATCGGTCGAAAGGGTCTGGCTGAGACGCGGGGCCGCCAGCTGCAAGGCCTT
>CAJYKO010000105.1 GCA_913775215.1 uncultured Devosia sp.
CACCGAGGCTAGCGCAAACATCTGGACGAGGGACGGCGTCAGCCCTCGCGTGGATTTGAAGAGGCCTGCTACTGAAGTTGCTTCCTGCCTCTTCTTGTATCGAAGATCATGCGACGGTGTGAACTCGACCGCGATGCCGGAGAAGGAGTGGTTCACCTCCCCCCGTGTGACCCACCGGACCCCTCGAGCCGGGTCATGAATCAGAACTCGATCCGGCTTAACCCTAGACAGAACGACAAAATGGTCCATGTCCCAGTGAAGGATCGCAGGCAGCTTCAATTTGCCGAGATCATCGACTTCAAGACGCACAGGTCGACTGATGAGGAGCATGCTGTCGGCGATGTCCATAAGCGTCTTCAAAGTGACGCCAGTCGATGAAATCGAAAATCTCTGCCTCATTTCAATAAGATTGATCGAATGGCCGTAGCTGCTTGCAATCATCGCGAGACAAGCTAACCCGCATTCGCCGGCTTCGTTCTGATGGATCATCGGCATGCGACCGTTTCGCGGGAGGCGAATGCCGTCGTCGGGGGAAATGAGCACCTATGGGCACCTTGCATGAGGAATAGCTGTGTTATAGCCCTCATTAGCAAGGAAAGAGACTAACGGGTGGATACATTCTTTAGGCAGGAGGCCGTCGACGCTCGTCGACTGAACTCATTTGGCAGCGTTACCATACATCAACCCGTCGCGTACGGTGTCGTAACGGCGGTGATCGTGGGATTAACTGCGATCGCTGCCGTCTTTGCAGCTACTGCGTCGTTTTCAAAGAAGCAGGCCGCTTCTGGCTGGATCGTCCCGCAAGGCGGCATGGCCGGCGTATACGGTGCTCAAGGAGCACTGGTTAAGGCGTTAATGGTCCGACCTGGGGAGAAGGTAACGAAGGGGCAGGTTTTGGCCGTACTCAGCACGGATACGTCAAACGCGTTGGGCATGACTGGAGAGCAGGAGCGTCGCCAGATTTCGGCGCAAGAGCGGTACATCGACGCTCAGGTTACGGCATCCCGCAACCGTCTCTCGGTGTCGGACCGGCACGCGCAGGATCAGATCAAGGCGTTGAAGTCAGAAGCCGAGATGCTGCGGAAGGAGCGTCAGCTGCAGATGGATCAGCTGCAAGTGGTGCAGCAGCAACTGAAGGATGTCGAGCCCTTGGTGGGAAGGGGGTTCATTTCAAAGTTTGAACGGGATCGTCGACGCCAAGAAGCGCTCGCCCTGCAACAGGCGGTGAGCGGAATGGATCGGCAAATACGTGATCGCGAAGCGCAAGCCGCGTCCGCTAGTTCCGATCTAGCGGACGCCTCCAGTCGACAAGCGACAGAGGAGGCCCAATTGCGGGCCGCTCAGTCCAGTCTGCGGGTTAATCGCATCGCTATTGACAGCAGGGTTGGTGCGACGTTGCGTGCGCCGCTCTCAGGTATTGTCGCGTCTGTCAATAATAAGATTGGGGAGACGGTGCAGGCTTCGTTGCCAGTGGTCTCGGTGGCACCAGTAGGAGCAATTGAGGCCGAGCTGCTGCTTCCCACGCGATCGGCGGGCCTGGTACAGAAGGGACAGCCAGTCCGACTCCACATCGACGCTTTTCCCTACCAGCGGTACGGCTCGATAAGGGGAAGGATCGTGGAGATCGGTCAAGCGGCGGTCCTTCCTACCGAGTATGCGGCCCCAATAACGTTCAAGGAGCCGTCATACAGGATCAGAGTGAGTATATTGAGCGAGCTGATGAACGCGGATGGCCGAAAACCGGAAGTTAAGGTCGGCATGACGCTTTCGGGCGACATCGTCACCGATAAGCGCACGGTGATCCAATGGCTTGTCGATCCCTTGCGCTATAGATAGGGGCATCGTTCACCCTGATGTGACGTGACCTGCTGCCCGTTTTCTGGACCGCTTTGAGCTGGAAAATTCCAGTTATGAAGGAGGGTCAGGAAAGCGGAGTGAGCGATGAAGAGATCGAGGTTTTTGGAGGCGCAGATCGCCAAGCTGCTGGGTGTCGGCCTCTCGACCTTTTACCGGCAGTTCCCGGCAAGCGAACGGCCGGAGCCGGCCTAGTCAGTTACTCATCGCTGCTGGCGCCATCTTCCTGTTCCACCGATGCCGCGCCGCCCAAGGCATGATACCGTCGATCGGCGAGCCATTGCAGACGCTTCGCTTGGATCAGCATGACCCGCCGCAATCCACCTTGAACCTTCCGCTCGGCGATGACCTGAGCAAGTCGGGCAATGATGAGCGCACGTCGGGCGATCCTAAAATCGGGGTGCGAGCGGATCGCGAACACCTCATCAGAAACGATGCGTCCCCTGAACGATGGCGGCGCCTCGATCTCGACCTTCGCCAGCGGCGGGTCCTTTTCGTTCAGGATAGCTTTGAACCGGCTCCTTTCGATCGCCTGATCGTAAACCTTCCGCTCCAGTGCGTTGAGTTGATCGACGGCCGATTCCCATGCCGCCCAACGCGCATCCGTCTTGCTTCTCGGCTTCGACACCTCTTGTAGGGCCGGAAGCGGCCAAACCTCGATCTCGTAGACCTCGAAAGGGTCAAGCACGGACATGGCAACGGCATCGGTGCGTTGATTAGTCAGATGACGGCGGATGCGGGTGCGAAGCTGCTCGTTAGTTTGCCCGACGTAGATCGGCTCCCCGTCGTAATCGAAAAAGGCGTATACGCCCCACTTGAAGTTGCCGACTTTCGACGCGGCGGCAGCTCCTTCGGCAGTGAAGGCGCTATCAAGATAACGTGCGAGATTCTTGCGCAAATCCTCCGTTTCAAACGGAGGGAAGTTGATCTCGTCTGGATTCCGACCGTCCATGCACGCTCCACGTTTCAGCGACACATAGCCGGACGGGGGAATGGGCGCGAGCCCGATCGGCCTTGCAAATTAGGAACACATGTAGAACATACTAGACAAGGTGGAGATGTGGCGCCACAATGGCGCCATGACCATGCCTCCTAAGCCTGCCACGGTGCGCGACCTCGATCGCATTAACCTCCGCCTGTCGGCCGAGACGTTCGCCCTGATCGACGCGGCGCGCGCCGATCGCCTCGGCAATGTCTCGCGCAACACCTGGATCACCGAAGCCGTCGCGGAGAAGCTGGCGCGCGAGATGAGCGCCAACGATCGCCACAGGGAAGGGCGCGTCGCCAATGGCTAATTTCTATGAGTTCTTCGCCGGTGGCGGCATGGCTCGCGCCGGTCTGGGGGCGGGTTGGACCTGTCTGTTCGCCAACGACTTCGACCATAAGAAGGGGCTTACCTACCAAGCTAATTGGGGCACGGGCGGCGAGCTGACGGTCGGCGACGTAAAGCAAATTACCGCCGCCAAGCTGCCCGGCGTCGCCGATCTCGTATGGGGTTCATTCCCCTGCCAGGACCTGTCGCTGGCGGGAGGCGGAGCAGGGCTGCGCGGCGAACGCTCCGGCACCTTCTACCCGTTCTGGGACGTGATCCGGGGCCTCATCGCGGACGGGCGGGCGCCTAAGCTGATCGCGCTCGAGAACGTCTGCGGCACGCTGACCTCGCACGAGGGCAAGGATTTCGAGGCGATCTGCCAAACCTTCGCGAATGCGGGCTATCGCTGCGGCGCCCTGGTCATCAACGCGGACCTCTTCCTCCCGCACTCCCGTCCTCGATGAGGCCCCGGATCACGTCCCAGAACGGGTAGAAGGTGCCGGAGCGT
>CAJYKO010000106.1 GCA_913775215.1 uncultured Devosia sp.
TCGCTCCGCGTTACATCGACGGTGTAGGTGATGATGTTTCCCGGATGCTGCACCCAATAGCAGCTCGCCGCATAGCGAAACGGTACGCTGGCGCGAAACGTCGTCGCAAGCCCCATGTGATAGCCCGCCAACCCCGTCCCCGCCCGGATCGCGGCGATCAGGTTGTTCATCTTCTCGGGCGCCAGCATACCATCGGTAATGACGGGCACGATGAGATCATTGCTGCCGACATCCTCAACGCCAAGCGCGTCGTAGTCCGGCGTCACCGTGACCGCAAAGCCCTCCTCCTCAAGTAGTTCCCGAACCACATTGGCGCCCTGCTCCGGCGTATGCAGCTCCATCCCGCCCCAAACCACGAGCGCTTTCTTGGTCATAGCCCCAACCCCACCGCTTCAGTCCGATGCACACCCTGCGGCACGAACGCGAAAGCATCCTCAAGCCCCAAAAGCTTGGCCGATAAATGAACTACCGAGAGCCACATCTCCGTCCCTTGCAGCCCAGGCTCCTGGCCATCGGCAAAGGCAAAACCCCTGCCCTCGATCCAGCGTTCGCCCGCCCGCGCGATCACTGACCGGGCAATTCTCTCCGCCTCCGCCCGCCGATGGTCGGTCTGGCCGAGACACAGCAGCAACGGGTGAATGGTATCAAGGAGGTTACACGCGGTATACGTCCGCCCCGAAAACCCATCATAGTTGCGATAATTCAGCAGCACCGAGTCGATCGCCGCCTCCGGCCGCGGCACGGCCACGCCGAACTGAGCATAGGTCCCGCGCGTCAGCCGATAAAACCCGTTGACCGGCTGCAACAGCCCTTCGTCCGCCGTCGGCGAACCCCAGAGCCCCGAGCCGCGATCCTGCTTCATCGCCAGCCAGCCAAACAGCGTCTCGCGCGTTGTGCCGGTGGTAAAATATCGCGCATTGAAATAAAGCGCCGTGCCGATCGCATCGACAGCCGCCCCCGCGCCCCAGGCTCGCTCCCGCCAGGTCAGCCCTTCGAGCCACAGCCTCAGCTCGGTCGCCGAAATCTCGACCGCCTCGACCCGATGGAGCGGCTGCCCGCCCAGCACCTCGATCGCGTAACCCGTCGAGAGCACATTATAAAGCGCCAGCCCATCGTCGCGCATCGCAACGCCGGGCTTGGGCGGCTGATAGGGGTCGGGAAACAGCCCCGTTACCGGATCCTGCACCGCCTGAAGCCGCGCCCGCGTTCCCGCCACATCGAGCCCCGGCGGCACTTCCCCAAACGCCGCCGCAATCTCGATCGCATCGCAAAGATGCCGATTGCTCTTCCGCGCCGTATTGTCGTTCTCGCGCGAAACATAGTCGGCGCCGTCAAAGTTCTCGGCCAGCACCTCGCGCCATTGCCGCGCCGCCCGATCGCTAAGCGTTTCAAGCTGCTTTCGCGTGTCGTCCCGCCGCCCCTTCCCGCGAAACCGCAACACCTTGGCCGGCACGCCACCGACGATAGCCATCTCCGGCACATCTTTGCTGACCACCGCCCCCGCCGCGATCACCGCCCCGCGCCCGATCGTCACGCCATCGACAATCACCGCATTGGCCCCGACCCACACGTCGTCGCCTATCGTGATCCCGCGGCTCTCGTGCTTTTGGAGATAGATCGGCACTTCGGGATCGTCATAGCCATGGTTGAACCCAACCAGCGAAGCATGGCTCGCAATCCGCACCCCATCCCCGCAGCGCACCGTGCCCGAAATCATCGCATAGGGATTGACCGTGCAATGCGCGCCGAATTCGACATCGCCCCGCACCAGCGCATGCCCGCCAATCCAGCTCTGCTCGCCCAGTACCAGCCGCGCTGTATAGATTGCAGCATCGGCCGCAACATAGGAGGTCGGCGCAAACTTCGCCCCTGCCCGCGCCGCCAATTCCGACTGCCGCGCTCGATGTTCGGGGCTTTCGATGTCTTCGGGCGTTCGGTCCCAGGTGAGATATTGCAGACGCGCGTGATGCCAGCGTTCGTCCATCACGCCAGCCTCTCCAATAATTCCGGCTGCACCTCGTAAAGCAATGGCTCTGCGCGCACGAACCGCTCGATCTCCTCTACGGCCATCAGGCCCAGCCGCAGCCTTTCCGTCCCGATCGCCCCCGCCACATGCGGCGTCAGAAACACATTGGGCAGCGCAAAAAGCGGCGACTCCGCCGGCGGAATCTCGGGATCCGTCACATCGATCACCGCAAAAATCCGCCCCGTCTGCAGCTCCGCCACCAGCGCCGCCTCATCCACCAGCGCCCCGCGCGCCGTGTTGATGAACGACGCCCCATCTTGCATAAGCTTGAGCTGCCGCGCCCCGATCATCCCCCGCGTCGAGGGCAAGGACGGAGCGTGGATCGACACCACATCCGACCGCGCCATCAACACATCGAGCTCCACCAGCTCGACCCCTGCCATATCCGGATCGCCCGCCTGCACGAAGGGGTCATAAAGCAGCACCGAAAAATCGAAACTGCGGAGGAATTCGATCACCTTCCGCCCGATCCGCGAAGCCCCGACGATCCCCACCGTGCGCCGGAAATTCCCGATCGCCGTGTCCCCCAGCGCATAGCTCGAACGGCGCGTCGGGTCCTGCCGATAAAGATCGCGCAGCGAAAAAATATGCTTGGCCGAAAAGAGAATGGAGGCCAGCGTGAACTCCGCCACCGGCACCGCATTGGCCTCCGCCGAATGCGTCACGCGAATACCCGAGGCATAGGCCAAGGGGTCGATCGTATATTTCACCGTCCCCGCAGCATGCGCGATCAGCCGCAGGTTCGGTGCCGCGCGTAACACGTCTGGGCTAATCATCGGACAGCCCCAGCCGGTCACGAGAATTTCCGTTTCGCCCAGCAGTCGCCGCGCCTCCGGATCGGCAAACCCGTCGACCGGCGTTCGTCGCAGCAGTTCGCAACTGAGCGAGAGCCGATCGAGGCTCGCTTCGTCGAACACATGCCGCGTCTTGTCCGCCGCCATGGCAAAGAGAAGTTTGGGAGGCATCAGAACCGCTCCGGCACCAATATGGCGCTGACATCAACGCCCTCGCGGGCAAACAAGGCTTCGAGTTCGGCGATATTGGGCGCCGCCGGTACGGCCCTCAGTGCCGCCTCCGCATCCACCCCTGCCGGTAGCGCCATCGCCGCGGTAACGAGCACAGTCGTGCCCGCCGGAATGTCGCCACGCAGCTGCGGCACGATAGCCTTAGAAAAGATCAGATTGCTATTGGGCAAAGTCCGAAACGCTCGCCCGTCGCGCCCACCCGCCAGGCAGACGATAGCGCTGACATCCGTCTTGCTCTTGGCAATACCTCGTCCCTTTTCGTCGACATAGGTGTCGGCATTGAAGTCAGCGCGCTTGATGGCAAAGCCGCCTTCGGTCCCATGCAGCGCCCGTGGTGTCGTGATCCGATGCACGCGGATATGCCAGGGATTGGCCGGAAGTAGCCAGGTTTCCACCGTCACATCGCTCCACGGCTTCCACACTGCATGGAGCCTGTCGCCCGCGATCTGCGCCACCGCATTGGTCTCGCGCACCCGATAGTGACGCCCATCGTCGCTCAGCGCCAAGGCTCCATCGAACGCTCCCGAGTGATAGGCCCGTTCATCCACCTCGACCGAAAACCCATAGCGGCTCGAATAGACGAACTTGGCATATTTCTCGGCGCCATGTCGCATCTGCCAGTTCTGCTGCCCGCTCGACAGCGCCACCACATTGCCCTTCGTGTGAAAGCTCACCATGCCCGGATGTTTGAGTGGCACCGGCGTCTCATCGAAATCCGCCTCGACCTCCTCCGCCATCCAGAACGGATGATCGGCCGGCAGCGCCAGCGGCAAGAAGGCCTTCAGCGCCCAATAGGGCGAACCAGCCGAATTATAGCTCTCGGACATGAAAAGGTTGGGATAACCATAGCCGATCGACAGCACCCCATTGCCATGCGCAATCGGCAATCGGCTCCACCATCGGAGGTGCCGCAGGAAATGCCCTTTGATGACGCCCCAGGGCAGCGCCTCGACATCGGCAAATGCCAGCGCGCCCCAGAACCCACCACAGGCAAAGCGATAAGTCAGCGACCGCCCGAACACGAGCGTGCCGCCATTTTCATCGAACCAGTGCTGAATATCTCGAGCAAACTCTTTTGCGCGCGCCTTGAAGTCTGCGACCCGCTTGTCATCGCCCTTGGCCAGCTTGGCGTAGATCAGCCCATAAAAATGCATGGCGAAGGGAATGTAATGATCGATCCGCCGGACGTTCCCATCGCGATACCAACCACCATCGAGATAAAATCCCTCAAGTTCCTCGAGATAAGCATCTGTATAGGACCGATCGAATTCGACCCCGCATTGCTCCAGCCCAAGATCGACGAGGATGCGGAAGAACTTCCAGTTATTGTCGGCATAGGGAAAAGCGCGCGCGTGCTTGAGATAAGCCGCCAGATTGTCCTTCGCCTTCTGCGGCAGCGGCTCCCAAACCAGATGCGGCAACATCTTCATGGTAAAGCCGATTGCCGCCAGCTCCACCTGCCGCTGATCCGTCCCGTTCACCGCACCCCAATATTCGGGATGCTCGGGATCGGTCCCATTGGCGAGCCCCTGCCGGTAAATCTCCCAGTGATCGAACTGTGCCCCGCCCGCCGCCAGCGGCGTCAGCCCCCAGAGCGGCCGCGCAAAGCCTTCGAGATCAGCCGCCGCCCGATCGAAGTGCGCCCCCGCCCCATCGAGCCGCACCCGCGCCCCACCCTCGGAAAAGTAGGGCAACAGCGGCTGAAACAGATCGCGCAGCCCCTTTTCGACATCGTCCCGCGTCTTGAGCGGATTGCCAAAAAGCGGATTGGCCGTGGCCGGATCATAAGTCATCAGGCAAAAGTCCTCTGCGGCGCTGCGTCATAAGCGCCCTTCAGTTCGAGTGTTTCGGCAAAGTGGCAGGCGGCTTCCTGGGCCGTGCCATGGATCGGCCGCAGGGCCGGCTTTTCCGTCCGGCACCTGTCCTCGGCATATTTGCAGCGCGTGTGGAACGGACACCCCTTGGGTCGATTGCCCAGATACGGGATCTCGCCCTTGAGCTCCTTGTTCCGCCCCTTGCGCCGCGTCGGATCGGCAATCGGCAGCGCTTCGAGCAGCATTTCCGTATAGGGGTGGCGCGGTCGCTCGAAGAGCAATTCGGTCGGCGCATTCTCGACCACATGGCCGAGATACATCACCACCACTCGGTCCGCGATATAGTTCACCACTCCAAGGTCGTGGCTGATGAAGATATAGGTGAGTC
>CAJYKO010000107.1 GCA_913775215.1 uncultured Devosia sp.
GTTGCCGCCGATCCAGGGCAGGGAATTGACCACCATCAGCATCGGGACGGCGATGGTTTCGAAGGGCACGATCAACGTGGCGATGATGATCGAAAGCACCACTTCCTTGCCGCGAAACTCCAGGAAAACGAAGGCGAATGCGGCCATCGAGCAGAGGAACAACGAGCCGACGACCGTCAGCGAGGTCACTAGGATCGAGTTGAAGACGAACAGGCCCACCGGCGCGCGGCGGAAAGCGGCGAAGTAATTGTCGAGCGAGATATCGCCGACCGGCAGGAAAGCGGCGAACGAGGATGTGTCGCGCAGTAATTGCAGGTCGGGTTTGAACGAGCTCACCACCATGAAGACGATGGGGAAAACAAAAACCAGGGCGACGAGGATCAGCAGCAGATATTTGAGACTGACCTTGAGGCGTTGGTTGGGCGAAGTGACAGCCGCCATTTCTTAGCGCTCCCGGGTTAGGTAGCGCTGGACCAGCGAGATCGTGAGCACCATGAGGAACAGGAGCACCGAGATGGCGGAGCCACCGGCAATGTTCTGTTGCTCATAGCCACGCTGCACGGCCTGGAAGACCAGCGTCTGGGTGGAATCGAGCGGCCCGCCATTGGTCATGACGTCGATCTGCGAGAAGAGCGCGAAGGCCTGCATGGTGATGACGACGAGGATCAGGACGGCGGTGTTGCGCAGGCCCGGCCAGGTGACGAAGCGGAATTTCTGCCAGCTTGAGGCGCCCTCGATATCGGCGGCTTCATAGAGCGTGAGCGGAATGTTCTGAAGGCCCGCCAGCCAGATCACCATATGGAAACCCACTGCCTGCCAGATCGACATGACGATGATCGCCCACATGGCCGTATCGGGATTGCCGAGCCAATCGACCGGTTTAAAATGCCCGAAGGAGAGGAACTGCAAGAGGTTATTCAGCAGCCCGCTGCGCCCATCGTAGATGAAGCGCCAGAGGAGCGAGACAACGACGATCGATACGACGACCGGCATGAAATAGACGGTGCGGAAGACGTTTATGCCGCGCAATTTCTGATTGATCATCAGCGCCAATAGCAGCGCGATAAGCGATTGCAGCGGGGCGACGACAGCGACGAAGAAGAGGGTATTGGTCAGCGCCTTCATGAAGACGAGGTCGCGGGCGAGAACAAGAACCTTGGTATTGCCCCAGTCCCAGCCGAACCATTCGCGCATGCCGTTGAGGTGCTGAAAGTCGGGATTGTTGCGCGTGAAATCGCGTACGCGGGGATAGCTCAGTTCGCCTTTGTCGCTGACGATAAGGCTCCCGTCTTCACCCTTTTCGGGCTCCAGCACCAGGGTGCCGACCCCGAGCAATTGCTCGAAATTTGAGGTGCCGACGAACTGGGTCGGGTTCGGCGAGATCAGCCGCTGGTTGGTAAAGGAAAACCAGAAGGCCAGCAGAAATGGCACGATCAGGAAAAGCGTGATCAACAGTAGCGCGGGGCCGCTCATCAGCCATCCGGCGAGCGTGTTGGACTGCAGGGATTTGGTCTGGTTGGGGCGCATGTGCGACTGCCTTGAAGACGTGCTGGGAAGCCGGCCCAGAATGATCCGGGCCGACCGTGCTCGGAGGGAGAGGTTAGTTCGCGGCGGCGTAGTTGTTGTTGCGCGCGATATCGGCGTTGATGGCGTCGGTTGCCGCATCAAGGGCATCGACGACGTCGGCGCCATTGGCGATGTCCGACAGGGCCTTGCGGAATTCGAGAGCCTCGAACACGTAGCCCGGGGTGACCGGACGCAGCATGGCCTGCTTTTCGGAGAGGGCATAGAAGCTCTCGAGCGCGCCGCCGGGGGCATAGTTCTTGGTCAGGGCCGCAGCCTCGGCCGTTGCCGGGATCAGGCCGATGCCATCGGAGAAGGCCGCCAGATACTTTGGCTGCAGGGCAAATTCGATAAAGGCGCTGGCGCCATCGGGGTGAGCGGAGGTTGCCGACACGCCGAACTGCCAGGATGCGCCGCCGATCTTGGGGCCGTTGCCGAAGTCAGGTGCGGGGAGAAAGAGCACGTCATCGCCGAGCGCTTCGAGTGTTTTCACGGCAACCCAGTTGCCGTTCCACTGCAGCGCATAGTCGCCGTCGATGAAGCCGGTTTCGTGGCTGGCCATGTCCTGGCTGGTGCCAGGCACATAATCATTGGTGAAAAGGCTCTGCCACCATTCGCCGAATTCGACTGCGGCGTCGCCATTGAGCGCGCCTTCGGCCGTTTCATAGGACGTGCGGTCAACGAGGTCGCCGCCAAAGCTCCAGAGGAAGGGTGCGAAGGCATAGGGATACCATTCGCCCTGGTCGGCCATGCCCAGGTTGAGCGGGTAGTCGAATTCGCCCGATGCCTTGAGAGTTTCGAGGATGCCGTTGAACTCTTCGCCGGTCCATGGTTCTTCAAGGGTCGGCACGCGGATGCCGAATTTTTCGAGAGTGGACTTGCGGGCATACATGGCGACCGCAGCGTCCCAGAGGCCGACCGAGTAGACCTGATCGTTGTATTTGCCGATGGCGCCGGGCAGGAAGCCATCGAGCGCGCCTTCTGAAAGCTGAAGGGGCTGCATATAGCCGGCCCAGGCCCAGTTGGGCATGACGGGACCATCGACGTCGATGATGTCCGGCAGATTGCCGGCAACGGCGGCGGCCACGACGGAGTCGTTGTAGGCGGCCTGCGGGAATTCCTGCAAAGAGACTTTCCAGTCGCTCTGGGATCCGTTGAAATCGGCGATAATGCCGTTGATCAACTCGCGTTCAACAGAACTGCCGGCGCCATGATACCACATGGTCAGGTTCGTCTGAGCAAAGGCGGACGTGCCGAGAGCCGTGCTGAAGGCCAGAGTTGCGGCCAGAATGCTGAGAGATTTCAAGTGTCTTTCCTCCTGGTAGATAAATGTGTGATGGTCGTGTCACGTGATTGGACGCTATCGCGCCAGACGATTGGGCCCGAAACGAGCTCGCGAGCCGGCTCGTCCGGCCGTTGTGTGCCCCCGATGATGCGCAGCAGCTTGTCCGCGGCCCGTGCGCCCATGGCGGCGTAAGGCAATTGAGCACTGGTCAGGCCCGGATGCAGATGCTCGGCAATCATGCGATAGTCGTCGTAACCGGCGACGGAGATGTCGCGCGGAATGGCAAGGCCCCGCTCGCGCAGGAGGCCATAGACCCGCATTGCCATCTTGTCGTTGGCGCAGCAGATCACGGTCGGCTCGGCGCGCAGGACGCGGTCGAGCGCGTCCCAGAGCAGGTCAAACTCATTGGCCGGAATGGGCAGTGCGCCGACCTGCACAAGCTGCTCGTCCAATTCGATGCCGTTGGTCTTGAGCGCGCGAACATACCCTTCGGCGCGCAGGCCGTGGGCGATCTGTTGCTCGGGTAGGGTGAGGAAGCCGATGCGGCGATGGCCGCGCTTGATGAGTCCGTCTACCAAGGCGAACTGCCCGCCTTCGTCGTCTGGCAGAACTGCCGGTGTGTCATTGGTATCGAAGCAGTTGACGAGGACGATGGGATGATCGCGCACAATGGCCGACAGGCCGACCTCGCGGTGATATTCGGCAACGTAAAGTACCCCTTCGACGCGATGCTCGCGGAAGGTTTGAAGGAGGGCAGGGATGCGACCGGCCTGACCGCCGCTGTCGGCAATGAGCAGCGTACGATTGCTTTGCGCAATGACGCGCTGCGCGCCCTGCACGAGGTATATCTCCGGCAGGCCGGTATCTTCGAACTGGTGCGTGGTGCTGATGGCGCCGGTAATCATGCCGATCAGGCCCGACCGTTGCGAGCGCATGGCGCGGGCGGCGCTTGAGGGCGAGTAATTCAGTGAGGCCATGGCCGCTTCAACGGCTTCGCGCGTCTTTTCATTGACGGGCGCATCCCCGTTCATCACGCGGCTGACGGTCTTGGGCGATACGCCCGCAGCCTTCGCAACGTCATAAATTGTGGCCATGCGATCCTCCCTCGGTGGGTCTGTTTGACACGATGCGTCTCTCGCATCCTCACAATCAGATCTACCGCAATGTCTTCCCGGTGATAGTGACACCGATGTCATGACATCGGTGTCATATATGCATTTCGTTTTCGGTCGGTCAATCCTTTTGGACAGGGAAACTATTGGTGGAGGGAATGCGTAGGTTACGGGCGCCAAAAGCTGAGCACCCGCCCCCCCAGCCCCGGCGTCGCTGAGGCAAAGCGCAACGGCGGCTTTTAGGCAATTAAAATACGGCTAGGAATGGCTGGAATGGGCGCCTTCCTGCCGGGCAGCTGTCGACCCGAGGCTGTGTGAGAACTTGCCGCAGCTCTAGCTGAGCGGGGTGCGATGGCAGCGGGACCGCTTCATACCCTTATCGCTTCGAGGATTGGACCGACGCCTGCGACGGCGATAGCTCGCTTGATGTTGTAGGCCAGGATTGCCAGGCTGGCTTCGGTGGCGACGTTTTTGTGCCCGTGCGTTCGGAAGCGGGTCGCGCCCATCCAGCCCTTGATGGTGCCGAAGACGTACTCGACGGTGCATCGCCTGACCGCCATAGCGTCGGGCATCGCTTCGAACCTGCGCTCCATCTCATCGAGCACAGCCTCGTGCTCCCATCGACGGATGCGCTTCTGCTTGCCTGCCGTGCACAGGGGACGGGATGGACAGGCGCTGCAGGCCTTCTGGTTGAAGTAGACGCTTAAGAGCTTGCCACCATCCACCCTGGCAAAGCGTTTCTGAACTGTTGACCGGCTGGGCAGCGATAGGTGTAGGCCTGGGGTTCATGCAAACCTCGCCTTGACCCAGAAGCCTCGCGCCTGAGCCGGTGACGTATTGGGCTTGGGCACCATCAGGATGATGCCGGCGTCGGCGCAGGAACGGATTTGCCCGCCCTCATAATATCCCCGGTCAGCCAGGACGATCATCTCTGCGGTGCCGGTCTCGGCCTGTGCGCCGTGGCCATCTCCAGCAGGTGCGAGCGGTCA
>CAJYKO010000108.1 GCA_913775215.1 uncultured Devosia sp.
GCGCCATAGGCGGCCATCAGCGACATGCAGGCGAGATAGGGGAACATGATGCGGGTGAGCATCACGGTCAGGTCGAATTTTTGTTGATCGTCGACAAAGCCCGGCACGAAGGCGAGCATGATCTGCGGCATGAAAATTTCGGCAAGGATCGTCACGATGACAAGCATGGTGAGGAGCCAGCTCATGATCCGCGAGGCCAGTTGCTTGGCTCCATCCTCGCCCTGTTCTTCGAGCGCGCCCGAAAACATCGGCACGAAAGCCGTGTTGAAGGCGCCTTCGGCAAAGAGCCGACGGAAGAGGTTGGGGAAGCGGAAAGCCGCATTGAACGCGTCGGCAGCGGGACCGACGCCGAGGACGGCCGCCATCAGCGCATCGCGCGCGAGGCCGAAGACGCGGCTGACCAGGGTCCAGGCGCCGACCGAAAAGAAATTGCGAAAAAGGCTCATCTAGCCGAGGCGACCCACGGTTGAGCGCGTGCCGCTAGGCATTCGCTGTTTTCTTGACCTCAGGACGCTCGAACACGTCCATAAGCGCGCCGTGGATTTTGCGCTGCCGCTGTTTCACGTGAATCTTCTGCCCCGTCAGATCGGTGACATAAAACACGTCCACAGCCTTTTCGCCATAGGTGCCGATATGGGCAGAGCCGATGGTGAGGTTGAGGTCGGAGATTTCGCGCGTGAGGGCATAGAGAAGGCCGATGCGGTCGAGGCCGGAAACTTCGATGACCGTGAACTTTTCCGAGATGGCGTTGGAGACGGAAACCTGCGCGGGCAGGGCAAAGGGTTTGAGGCGCCGATTGTGGCGCGATTCCTTGCCGAGATCGATGAGGACGGTGCGCTTGCCTTGGAGGAGTTGCTTGACCGTATCGATGATGCGGGTGGCGCGGACCTTTTCATCCTCGTCCGAGGTGAAGGAGCGGCGGAGCCTAAAAGTGTCGATGGCGCGGCCGTCGCGGGTCGAGAAAATCTGCGCGCCGATAATGGATGCGTCCTGCATGGTGCAGGCGCCAGCAATGAGCGAGAGAAGGCGCGGGTGGTCGGGCGTATAGAAGCTGACCTCGGTAATCCCCTCGAAGGCTTTTACGCGGATCGAGCCGGCGAAGGGCTGGCCGGCTTCGTCGGCCTGTCGGATCATACGGGCGTGCTCGATCTGCAGTTCTGGCTCGGCGCGCAGCCAATAATGGTCGTAATGCCTGGCTGTATAGGCTTCGACCTCGGCCGGGGGCCATTTGACGAGCGCGGCGCTGAGCATGCGGCGGGCTTCTTCGACGCGGTCGGATTGGCTGACCTGGCTATGGCCGCCCGAGAGCAGGGGCTCGGTGGCGTAATAGAGCGAGCGAAGCAGCGAGCCTTTCCAGCCGGTCCAGGTGCCGGGGCCGACGGCGCGAATATCGCAGGCGGTGAGAATCATCAAAAGCGCGAGGCGCTGGGGCGACTGGACGACATCGGCAAAGGCCTTGGCCGTTTCGGGATCCTGAATGTCGCGAGCCTGGGCGATCTCGCTCATCAAGAGGTGATATTCGATGAGCCAGGCGACAGTATCGGTTTCGGCCGGGTTGAGACCAAAACGCGGGCAGAGCTTCTTGGCGATGCGGGTGCCGGCGATGGAGTGGTCTTCGGGGCGCCCCTTGGCGATATCGTGGAGGAAAAGCGCCACATAGAGGAGGCGCGTATCGTTGAGCTGGGGCAGGAGCTCGTGAGTCAGCGGCAGTTCCTGGCGGAGGCCGCCATTGGCGATATCAGCCATGACGCCGACCGAGCGGATCAAATGCTCGTCCACCGTATAGTGGTGGTACATATTGAACTGCATCAGGGCGACGATCTTGCCGAAATCGGGCACGAATTTGCCGAGCACGCCGCTCTCGTTCATCTGGCGCAGGATGCGCTCGACATAAAGCGGGCTCGTCAGGATGGTCAGGAAATGGGCATTGGCCTTGGGGTCATTCCTGAGCTTGTTGTCGATGAGCCTCAAACTATCGCGGATGTGCTTGATGGCGTCGGGATGGAAGAGCAGCTCTTCGCGGCCGGCGACCATGAACATGCGGATGAGATTGACCGGGTCCTTTTCGAACACATCGGCCGCCGTGATGTTGAGGCGTCCAGTGTCGATGACGAAGTCCGTTTCGCCCTTGATCTTGGACTTGCCGGAGCGGAAGGGCGCGAGGACGCGGCCGACGAGATCCATATCCTTGGCGTGGTGGAACTCAAGGCTGGCGCAGATGATGCGGGTGAGGTCGCCAATATCCTTGGCGACGAGGAAATAGCGCTTCATGAAGCGCTCGACGCTGAGCATGCCGACGCGGCCGGCATAGCCCATGCGGCGGGCGAGATCGGGCTGGACGTCGAAGGTCAGCTTTTCCTCGGCGCGGCCGGTGACATAGTGGAGGTGACATCGCACCGCCCACAAAAAGTCTTCGGCGCGGGAGAAAAGGCGATACTCGGCGGCCGTGAGGACGCCCTTTTCGACGAGCTCGTGGCTGGTCTTGACCTGGTAAAAATACTTGCCGATCCAGAAGAGCGTATTGAGATCGCGGAGCCCCCCTTTGCCGTCCTTGATATTGGGCTCGACGACATAGCGGGTATTGCCCATGAGCCGGTGGCGTTCATCGCGCTCGGCCATCTTGGCGGCGATGAATTCCGGGCCCGTCTTGGGCATGATCT
>CAJYKO010000109.1 GCA_913775215.1 uncultured Devosia sp.
GGCCCTTGAAACCCTGGCGGCCCTCGAAATTGCGGTTCGAGGTCGAGGCGCAGCGTTCTTCGGGCTTCAGCTTGTCCGGGTTCATGGCAAGGCACATGGAGCAACCCGGTTCGCGCCATTCAAAGCCGGCATTCTTGAAGATGAGGTCGAGGCCTTCGGCTTCCGCCTGTTCCTTGACGAGGCCCGAGCCGGGCACGACCATGGCCGAGACGTGCGAAGCGACCTTCTTGTCGCCGATAGCAGCGGCGGCAGCGCGCAAGTCTTCAATGCGGCCATTGGTGCACGAACCGATAAACACCTTATCGAGCTTGATCTCGGTGATCGGCGTGCCGGGTTTCAGGCCCATATAGTCGAGCGCACGCCACTTGGAAGCGCGCTTGGTCTCGTCCTCGATATCATCGGGATTTGGGACGACGCCCTGGACCGAGATGACGTCTTCGGGCGAAGAGCCCCAGGAGACGATCGGCGGCAGTTTCGCAGCGTCGAGAATGACGACCTTATCGTAGTGGGCGCCATCGTCGGTATAGAGCGTCTTCCAATAGTCCAGCGCCATGTCCCAGGCGGCACCCTTGGGCGCGCGCGGACGATCCTTGACATAGGCAAAGGTCTTTTCGTCGGGCGCGATGAGGCCGGCGCGGGCGCCGCCTTCGATGGTCATGTTGCAGACCGTCATGCGGCCTTCCATCGAGAGCGAGCGGATGGCTTCGCCAGCGAATTCGATGACGTGGCCATTGCCGCCGGCGGTGCCGATTTCACCGATGATGGCAAGGATGATGTCCTTGGCAGTGACGCCGGGCGGAAGCTGGCCATCGACACGCACCAGCATGTTCTTGGCTTTTTGCTGCAGGAGCGTTTGCGTTGCGAGCACATGCTCGACTTCGGACGTGCCGATGCCGTGAGCCAGGGCGCCGAAAGCGCCGTGGGTCGAGGTGTGCGAATCGCCGCAGACGATGGTCATGCCCGGCAGGGTAAAGCCCTGTTCGGGGCCGACGATGTGGACGATACCCTGACGCTTGTCGAAGGCATCATAATATTCGATGCCGAAATCGCGGGTGTTTTCTGCCAGCGTAGCAATCTGGATGGCGCTTTCCGGATCGGGATTGGGCAGGGAGCGATCGGTGGTCGGGACGTTGTGGTCGACAACAGCCAGGGTGCGCTCGGGATGACGGACCTTGCGGCCATTCATGCGCAGGCCTTCGAAAGCCTGAGGGCTCGTCACTTCGTGGACGAGATGGCGATCGATATAGATAAGGCTCGTGCCATCGGCATTGTCTTGAACCAGATGGTCGTCCCAGATCTTGTCGTAAAGCGTGCGGGCCTTGGTCATTCGTCGTGTTCCGAGGGGCAATGAAAGTTTGGATTGGTTCTAAGCCTGAACCGGCTTTTGGGTCAAGAACAACCGTACTCTTGGGTACGCTCTAGCCGAAATCAGTTTGCCGGCGCGTCGCGGAGGCGACCAACGGCCAAGGCGCCGAGAAGACTTGTATCAAGCCCAATGCGATAGCGGCACCAAAGGGCAATGGCGATCTGGGCGAGGATGCGCGCGCCCATATTGACGGCTGCCGCGCCCACAATGCCCCAGATTGGGATCACGATGATCTGAACGAGAAAGCCGAGGCCCATGATCGTGCCGAAGACGGCGACATAGGCACGCTCATGGCCCGTCATCATCATGACGATTTTTGAGGGGCCGGTGACGGCGTCGAAAAGAAGGCCAAAGGCGAGAAGCAAGAGGACAAGGACGCATTCAGAATAAGACGGTCCGAAGAGGGACAGGATGGGCTCTCCGAAGACCAAAAACACCCCAAAAATAACGAGCGAAAACAAAAAACCGGCCCAGGCGCAAAGAGCAGTGATGGCCTGGGCTTTTCGCATGGCGCCCGAATGATAGTGCTCGGCGACCATGGGAGCGATGACGAGCTCGATGGCGAAGGTGAAGAGCGTCATCAGGCCGGCGGTGCGGAAGGCGTTGAAGTAAAGGCCAGAGCTTTCGAGATCGAGCATGAGGCCGACAAGAATGACGTCGGCAGTGAGGGTAAAAGTTTCGATCACCGCGCCAAGGAGCAACCAGGTGCTCAGCTTGCCCCAGCGCTGCCAATGAACCTGCATGGGCGCGACGCGCGGCAGGATGGCATAATGGCGACGTTGGGCAATGCCGGTCTGCATGATGAGCGCGCCGATGAGCAGCGCGGCGGAAAGGGTCAGCGCATCGGGGCCGCTGAGGACGACGCCGACGGCGAAAAGCGCGATGACCGCGAGCGGCAACGCGAGGCGCCAGACGATGTCGCGGGGTAGAAGCGCGGTCCAGAGCGAGCCCTGGGCACGAAGCACCGAGGAATTGTATTCAGCCAGCGCCATGGGGAGGATGAGGAAGGCCGCGGCGATGAAATGATTGATGGTTTCGCGCGGCGGCAGGAAGGGAATGGAGGCAAAGGCGAGGACGCAGAGGAGCGCGGCAAGAACGAGGCTGGCGCCGATGGTGATAGCGGAACCGGCCGCGACGACCTCGTTGGCGTGGGACTTTTCACCCTGCGCCTGCAATTGCGGCCAGAGCCGGAGCACGGCGGTCGATTGGCCCATGCCGGCGAGAATGGCGAGGAGCGTTGCGAGCGCCAGGCCAAAGGCAAAATGGCCATATTCGCTCTCGGTCTGAGTGCGGGAGAGAACGACATAGGTGATGTAGGTGAGACCGGCCGTTGCGACCTTGATGCCGAGCGAGCCCACCGAGCGCAAAAGCCCGGACGAGAGCAAGGCAGAAAGATCGGATGGAACGGCCAGACGCATGAATAGTCCTCGCGCCCGGGACGCAACCGAGCGTGAGGCGAGCATGCCATAACGGGGTCAAGAAGGTCTTACCGTGAAGCCGGGAATTTGGGGACGCAAACCCCACCGAACCTCCCCCTGGCAGGGGGAGGGGTTGGGCCGGTTTTTGGAACAGGATGATGCCACAATCGCAGAACGGCCCTCCCCCTTCTAGGGAGAGGTTGGGTGGGGGTTTTGCCCGCCAAAAATTCAGTGCCTAAAGTGCCGCATCCCGGTCATGACCATCGCAATCCCCGCCGCATCGGCCGCTGCGATGACTTCATCATCACGCATGGAGCCGCCGGGCTGGATGACGGCAGTGGCACCGGCAGCCACAAGGGCTTCAAGGCCATCGGCGAAGGGGAAGAAGGCGTCGGAGGCAACGACAGAGCCTTGCGTCAAGGCGCCCTCGATTCCGGTCGCTTCGGCGGCGTCGATCGACTTGCGATGCGCGACGCGGGCGGAATCGACGCGGCTCATCTGGCCGGCGCCGATGCCGGCGGTGGCGCCATCCTTCACATAGACGATGGCGTTGGATTTGACGTGTTTGGC
>CAJYKO010000110.1 GCA_913775215.1 uncultured Devosia sp.
GGGCAAGGCGCATTGCGCGAGAGCCCCACGAGCAGCTTCGGATCGAGCGGCGGCAGCGCGCCGACATCGGAATCGTCACCCACCGCATCATTCTCCCCGGTCGTCGGGTCGATATGGCTTTCTTCGAGCTTGGTCAGATCCAGCACCGGCGGCGGCTCGGGCTGGCGCATCTGGATCTGGATATGGCTCATCTGCTGGGTGACCTGCTCGCGCAGGCCCGAAAGCAGGCCCTGGAACAGCTCATAGGCTTCCTGCTTATATTCAGTCAGCGGATCGCGCTGCGCAATACCGCGCCAGCCGACAACCTTGGAGAGGTGGTCGAGCAGAACAAGGTGCTCGCGCCAGAGGCCATCGATCGATTGTAGCAGGACGGACTTTTCCACCTGCCGCATGACTTCGCCATAGGCCTCGTTCTTGGCCGCGATGACGGCGTCGGCAGCCTCCCGAATGCGGGTCTCGACGGTTTCCGCCTCGATGCCCTCTTCCTTGGCCCATTCGCTCACCGGCGCATCGACATTAAGATACTGCTTGGCCTCGGCTTCGAGCTGTTCGGATTTCCACTGTTCCGGATAGGCGCGCGGCGGGATGGCCTTGGCGACGATATTCTCGACCACGTCATGACGCATCTCGGTTACGGTCTCGCTGACATCCTGGGCATCCATGAATTCGAGACGCTGTTCGAAGATCACCTTGCGCTGATCGTTCATCACGTCGTCGTATTTGAGGATGTTCTTGCGGATATCGAAGTTGCGACTTTCGACCTTGCCCTGTGCACGCTCGATGGCCTTGGTCACCCACGGATGGGTGATGCTTTCGCCCTGTTCGAGCCCAAGCTTGCCCAGCATGGAATCCATCGAATCCACCGGGAAGATGCGCATCAGGTCGTCCTGCAACGACAGGAAGAATTTCGAATGGCCGGGGTCGCCCTGACGACCCGAACGGCCACGCAGCTGGTTGTCGATACGGCGCGATTCATGCCGCTCGGTGCCGATCACCATCAGGCCGCCTGCGGCAAGAGCCTTCTGCTTTTCATCAGCGATCTTCGCCTTGATTTCAGCGATCTTGGCTTCGCGCGCTTCGCCCTCGAGTTCCTTGGCCTCGCGCTCGATGCGCATTTCAAGGTTACCGCCGAGCTGAATGTCGGTACCGCGGCCGGCCATATTGGTTGCGATGGTGATCGCGCCCGGCAGGCCAGCGTCGGCGACGATGAAAGCTTCTTGCTCGTGGTGACGGGCATTGAGCACGTTCATCTGACCCACATTTTTCTTGCGAAGAATATCGGCCAACATTTCCGATTTTTCGATCGAGGTCGTGCCGACGAGCACCGGCTGGCCACGCTCCTGGCATTCCTTGATCAGGTCGGCAATGGCGTCGAACTTTTCCGCTGCCGTGCGATAGATCGCATCGTCTTCATCGATACGCTGGATCGAGAGGTTCGTCGGGATGGTGACGACGCCGAGATTATAGATGTCAGCGAATTCTTCGGCTTCCGTCGAGGCCGTACCGGTCATGCCGGCCAGCTTTTCATAGAGACGGAAATAGTTCTGGAAGGTGATTGAAGCCAGCGTCTGGTTTTCCGACTGGATCTTGACGCCTTCCTTGGCTTCCAGCGCCTGGTGCAAGCCTTCGGAATAGCGGCGGCCCGGCATCATACGGCCCGAGAACTCGTCGATGATCACAACCTCGCCGCCTTCAGGCGTATCGCGGGTGATATAGTCCTTGTCCTTGCGGAAAAGCTTATGTGCACGCAGCGCCGAATTGGCGTGGTGAACGAGCGCCACGTTCTCGACGTCATACATGGACTCGCCCTTGAGGAGCCCGGCTTCCGCCAGTGCCGCCTCGAGCTTTTCGACGCCCTGGTCGGTAAAGGTGGCTGAACGATGCTTTTCATCGAGCTCGAAATCGCCCTCGCCGATGATCGGCATCAGCGCATTGATCTTGATGTAAAGCTCGGAACGGTCTTCGGACGGACCGGAAATGATCAGAGGCGTACGAGCTTCGTCGATAAGGATGGAGTCCACTTCGTCGACGATGGCAAAGGCATGCCCGCGCTGCACCATCTGGTTGCGCGCATATTTCATGTTGTCGCGCAGATAGTCGAAGCCGAATTCGTTATTGGTGCCGTAGGTGATATCGGCCGCATAGCTTTCGCGGCGCTGCTGGTCGGTCAGGCCATGGACGATGATGCCATAGGAAAGGCCGAGGAAATTGTAGATCTGGCCCATCCAACTGGCGTCGCGGCGGGCAAGGTAGTCATTGACCGTAACGACATGGACGCCTTTGCCCACAAGCGCATTCAGATAAACCGCAAGCGTTGCGACCAGCGTCTTGCCTTCACCGGTCCGCATTTCAGCAATGGCGCGGTCGTTAAGCACCATGCCGCCGATCAGCTGCACGTCGAAGTGACGCATGCCGAGCACGCGCTTGGAGGCTTCGCGAACGGTCGCGAAAGCGGGAACAACCAGATCGTCGAGATCGGCGCCCTGGGCCAGCTGCGCCCTGAATTCGGCGGTGCGGGCGCGCAGCTCATCGTCGCTCAGCTTGGCCAGTTCGGGCTCGAGCGCGTTGATCGCAGCCACCTTGCCCTGATAGCGCTTGACCTGCCGATCCGACGGCGATCCGAAAATCCGCCGGGCGAGCGAAGCGAGAGCCATGGGTGTACATCCTTCAATTTCTGTGGCGTGGCGAAAGGGGCGGGCAGCTTGCACGAGCGCGCCAGCGGCCCATCTCGCCTCGTCACAACTCTGGGAGGCCTTTTTGGCTCCCCGTGTGGATTGATCCGTGGAAAGCTTGGGGCAAAACCAGCCCGGCTCCACGCTTTGGAAAAGCGGCTGAGATGTAAGAGTGGGGTCCTGTCTTGTCAATGTTGGCGAAATGGGCCACACCTTTGTCGCCCGGTCCAGCCGGCGCCTCGGCACCGGTCCAAACCGACCGGAAAGCGGCACAATTTGGCCCCCTTGTTATGTGAGGCAAGGCGCGCTTTGGGCCCCACCGCCCCGAATGATCATGTCCGGCCTGCGGGCCGGCCCAGGAGATCCAGGACGTTCATGATGAAGTTTTCCTCGCGCCTGATGCGCACCCTTTGCCTTGCCGCACTCATTGGCGCCGCGCCGACGCTGGGCGCCTTTGCGCAGGACGCTGCCACACCGGCCGCTCCCACTGCCGAGGCACCTGCCGCAGCCGCGCCGGAAACCGTCGTTGCCAAGGTTGGCGATGACGAGATCACTGAAGCCGATCTCAACTTTGCCGCCGAAGATCTCGCCCAAGACCTTGCGCAGATGCCGGCTAATGAACGCCGCGCCTTTCTCCTTCGCGTCCTTATCGACATGAAGGTCATGGCTGGCGCAGCCAAGACTGCCGGCATGGACCAGACCCCGCTCTTTGCCCAGCGCCTCGAATATCTCAAGGATCGTGCGCTCCGCCGCGCCTATTTCGCCGATGCCATCGCGGCCGGCGTCACCGAAGAGCAGGTTCGCGCCGAATACGACAAATACGTCGCCCAGTTCCAGCCGCAGGAAGAAATCCACGCCGCACACATCCTGGTCGAGACCAAGGAAGAAGCTGACGCGATCGAGGCCGAGCTCAAGGGCGGCGCTGATTTTGCCACCATCGCCAAGGAAAAGTCGATCGACCCCGGTTCAGGCGCCAATGGCGGCGACCTCGGCTTCTTCTCCAAGGGCATGATGGTCCCTGAATTCGAGACCGCTGCCTTCGCCCTCGCCAACCCGGGCGACATCTCTGCGCCGGTCCAGTCCCAGTTCGGCTTCCACATCATCAAGCTCGAAGAAAAGCGCGAGTCTTCGCCGCCGTCCTTCGAACAGGTCGCGCCGCAACTGCAGCAGCAGGTTTTGATGCGCGTCTTCAATGAGAAGGTCGCAGAACTGATGAATGGCGTCACCGTCGACGTCACCGACCCAGAGCTCAAGGCCGCCATGGACGCTCAGGACGCCGCTGCCGCAGCGCCCGCAGCAGAAGGCGAAGCCGCACAGCAGTAAGTTTTAGGCTTTTGGAATTTTGGCCACTCGGTTTCGACCGGGTGGCCTTTTTTGTTTGGCCAAGTGTCAGGCGGGTTTATAGCCCGCGCAGCCCATCAGCATGCCGTCGACGACGCCTTCGATCGAGCCCATCGCCTCTTCCACCCGGTTGATCAGCAATTGGTGCCAGGCAAAGGAGATGATCATATCAATGACCAATTCGCCATTGACCTCGGGCGCCAACTCTCCCCGCGCCTTGGCCCGCTCGATGATCACCACCGTCGTTTTCTTGCGCTCGGTCTGATAGGCAAAGAGCGCCGCTGCCGCATCGGCATCGTTCTGCGCCTCGGCAATGATGGCGCGATAGACCGTGCCGCAAAGACTGTCCTTCCAAAAACCAAGCAGGTGATTTTCAAGCAGCGATATCAGGTCGCCGCGCAGTGAGCCGGTATCGGGAAAGCCGCGCGCGTTCTTGAACCGCTGATAGACATCGAGCATCAAAAGCGTGCGATTGGGCCACCAGCGATAGATCGTCGGCTTGCCCGCCCGCGCGCGCCGCGCTACGGCCTCGATGGAAAAGCCGGCAATCCCCTCTTCGTTGAGGATTTCCTGCGCCGCATCAAGGATCGCTTCCTGGCTTGCGGGATTACGCCGCGCGCCGATCGATCGCCTGGTATTTTCGTCTAATTCTGCCGTGCTGGTCATGGCTTCTATATGGGCTGAAATAATCTCGAAGAAAAGACTTGAACGAAACGGCTCGTTTCGTTATTTAACGGAACGTACCGTTTCGATAGGGGTTCACATGTCCTATTCCGCTCGTGCCCGCATGGCCTTCCTCATGACCTTTGCGGTCTATCCAGTGGTCGTCATCTACGCGACCATCGTCGCTGCCCTTACCCCCGGCTGGGAATTCTGGCAGCGCAGCATGATCCTCGTGCCCTTCATGGCGACGACCATCGTCTTCTTCATCGTCCCCTTCATCACCACCCGCTTCGGCGCATTCATCGCCGGCAAGAAGAAGATCGCGGCCTGAGGCCAACTTCCAAGCCTGACGGGGCGCGAAGCCTTGCACCCGTCACACGAATGGGGCACATCAAAGCCATTGCTTTACCGTCCAAGGTTCTGAAATGGCTGCCCATCCGGTTTCCCCGCTTGCCCCGAAATCCTATCCGGACCTGCCGGCAATCGAGGGCGTGCGCTTCGCCACCGCCGAAGCCGGCATCAAGTATAAAAACCGCACCGACGTCCTGCTGATGGCCTTCGACGAAGGCACGACGGCTGCCGGTGTTCTGACCCGCTCGAAATGCTCCTCGGCCGCCGTCGACTGGTGCCGCGCCAACCTGCCGGCTGGCAAGGCGCGCGGCCTCGTCGTGAATTCGGGCAATGCCAATGCCTTTACCGGCATCAAGGGCAAGGAGAGCGTTCAGGTCACCGCCGACTACGCCGCCAAGGCGCTCGGCTGCTCGACCGACGAGATTTTTCTGGCCTCGACCGGCGTTATCGGCGAGCCCCTGCCCGCCGCCAAGTTTGCCGGCGTGCTCGACGAAGCCGCGTCGCGGCTCACCCAGACCCCCTGGATCGAGCCGGCCAAGGCCATCATGACCACCGACACCTTCCCCAAACTCTCGGGTGCCGTGCTCGACATCGACGGGGTGGAGGTCAAGATCAATGGCATCGCCAAGGGCTCGGGCATGATCGCGCCCGACATGGCAACCATGCTTTCCTTCGTCGTCACCGACATGCCGATCGCCGCCCCCGTGCTGCAGTCGCTTCTCACCAAGCACGTCCAGAAAAGCTTCAATTCCATCACCGTCGACAGCGACACCTCGACCTCGGACACGCTCCTTGCCTTCGCCACCGGCAAGGCCAAGCTCGACCCGATCAAGAGCCTCGACGATCCGCGCGCGGAAATTTTTGGTCAGGCGCTTTTCGACGTCCTTTTCGAACTCGCTATCCTCACCGTCCGCGATGGCGAGGGCGCGACCAAGCAGGTTGCCGTCAATGTCGAAGGCGCTACTGACAATGCCTCCGCCTTCCGCATCGCCAAGGCGATTGCCGATAGCCCGCTTGTCAAAACCGCCATCGCCGGCGAAGACGCCAATTGGGGCCGCGTCGTCATGGCCGTAGGCAAGGCTGGCGAACCCGCCGACCGCGACCGCCTCGCCATCCGCTTCGGCGACCTTCTCGTTGCCGAAAATGGCGAACGCGCCGCCGTCTACGACGAAGCCGCCACCTCTGCCTACATGAAGGGCG
>CAJYKO010000111.1 GCA_913775215.1 uncultured Devosia sp.
GGCGGGCGGCATCGCCTTCAGCGCCATCGACGATCACTTCATGCTCAAAGCGCTTCCCGGCATTGTCGGCGCCGGTGAAATGCTCGTGTGGGAAGCGCCCACCGGCGGCTATCTCCTCACCGCCTGCCTCGCTACCGGCCGCGCCGCCGCCGCGGGCATGCTCGACTTCCTCGGCGCTCAGCGATAGCCGGCAGCCTGCAGCTCGAAGAGCTCGGCATAGCGACCGCCTTTGGCCACCAGTTCCTCGTGCGTCCCCGCTTCGAGGATCGCGCCATGCTCAAGCACCAGGATGCGATCGGCCATGCGCACGGTCGAAAACCGGTGCGAGATGATCACTGCCGTCCTGCCGCTCGCGAGCCCCTTGAAGCGCGAAAACACTTCGGCCTCCGCCTTGGCGTCGAGTGCAGCGGTGGGCTCGTCGAGAATGATCAGCTCGCTGTCGCGCATATAGGATCGCGCAATGGCAACCTTCTGCCATTCCCCACCCGAGAGATCGCGCCCCTGCTTGAACAGCCGCCCCAATTGCTGATCATAGCCCTTGGGCAGCTTGGCGATGACCGCATCGGCGAGGCTCTGTTCCGCCGCTTCGTCGATCCGTCGCTGATCGTCCTTATCCTCGATCCGCCCGACCCCGATATTGTCGCGGGCGGTAAAACTGTAGCGAATGAAATCCTGGAAGATAACGCCCAGATGGGCGTGAATGTCGCGCGGGGACATATCTTTGAGGTCAACGCCATCGATGGTGATGCGTCCCTCGCTCGGGTCATAAAGCCGCGCCAACAGCTTGACGATGGTCGTCTTGCCCGCCCCGTTCTCGCCCACCAGCGCCAGCGTCTCCCCAGCCTTGAGCGTAAAGGAGAGATTGCGGACGACCCAGTTCTCGGCCTCGGGATAGCGGAAGCCGACATTTTCAAAACGCACGCCATCCCGGATCGGCACCGGAAACGGCTTTGGATTGGCCGGCGCCAAAACCGTCGGCTCGATCTCGAAGAAAGAAAAGAGATCGTCGAGAAACATCGATTGCCCAGCAATGGCAGTAAAGCCGAGCAGGATTTTTTGGAACAGCCCATTGAGCCTGAGGAACGAGCCAGACAAAAAGGCCAGATCGCCGATGGTGAACTCGCCAGAGATCGTGCGCCAGACGATAAAGGCATAGGCGGCATAATAGGCGAGGGTGGCGATCGCCCCGAACAGCGCGCCCCAGCCATTGCGTAGAATGGCGATGCGGCGGTTCTCGATGAAAATGTCATGCGCGAGCTTGCGAAACCGCTCGATCAGGAATTCGCCAAGCCCGAAAAGCTTGATTTCCTTGGCCGTCTCGGCGCTGGCGCCGATATAACGGATATATTCGAGCTCGCGTCGCTCCGGCGTCCGCCAGCGGCTGACCATATAGGCCATGGTGTTGAACCGCGTTTCGCCCCAGATCGAGGGCACGAAACTAAGGGGTAGCAAAAGGATCAGCCAGGGCGCGTAAACGAAAAGGCCCGCTGCCAGCGTCACGACGGTGATCATATCCTGCGCCTGGCCGAAGAGCTGGCTCAATAGGGCATTGCGCCCCGCCGCCTGTCGCCGCGCCCGCTCCAGCCGGTCCTGATATTCTGCGCTTTCGAAGTGCATGAGGTCGAGCTTGGCCGCATGCCCCATCAGCTCGACGCTGACCTGATTGGAATGCAGTTCGGAGAGGATGGAATCGACGAGCCCGATGCCGCGCGCAATGACGTCATTGCCGAGCACCAGCGCCATTTCGAGAAGTAGCAGCAGCAGGATCGGGTTGAGCAGCCCCGCATTCCACCAGTCGGTCCAGTCCGGCCCGGGTGAGGTCAGGCTCGAAAGTCGCACGACTTCGTCGACGATGAGCTTCGCCGCATAGAGCACGGCAATGGGTTGCAGCGCCGCAAGCAGCCTAAGGCCGATGCTGGCGGCCGTCATCACGCGGCTCGTACGCCAGATCTGGGCAACAAGCCGCCCCAGATGCCGCAGATTGTCGAGCCGCTGGCGGAAGGTCGGGGATTGTTCGGGAATGGGCGGTGGTCGGCGCCCTGGAAGGTCGGTCATGACGGTATTGTAGTTAGGCGCCCCGGATTAGGCGAGTAGCCAACCGCGCTTTCCGCCAAACGTTCCCTCGCAACGCGCGGATGAGGAGACGATGCTTAGGGACAAGGACAGCGCCGCGATCGTCGCGGTCAAAGATTTAGACCGCGCACGCCGCTTTTACCGCGATGTGCTCGAACTTGAATTGGCCAATGACGGCGATCAGGTGCTGGAGTTCAAGGCCGGTAACACCACGCTCGTCGTCTCTGTCTCAGACTTCGCCGGGACCAACCAGGCCAATGCGGTCGTGTGGGGTGTCGGCGACGAAATCAAGGTGATCACCCGGCGCCTTCCGCATGGTCTGGTCCAAGGACCCGACGGCACTATCTTGCATATCAACAGTATGCAGCGCTCACCGCAAATTGCGCAAAAATCCTGCGAGATCACCAGTCACATGGTGCACATGCGGCCCCGTCGTCTGGCCCAGTTCCCAAGCCTCGACCTGATCATGCGCAAAGCCTGCGCCGGGCACGACCTGAACCGTTGCCATGCCGATTTCATGCGGCACGACCAGGTTCTTTTCAAGATCGTCGAACATGATCGCCTTGGTCGGATCGATATCGTAGCGGCTAAGGAACCCGTCATAGGCCTGCTTATGGGGCTTCGGCACGAAGGTCATGGCGCGGATGTCGTGCACGTCCTCGAACAAGTCAGGACCGCCCAATCGACCCAAAACCGAACGCGCATGGTTGGTGTCGCCATTGGTCAGGATGAATTTCCGGCCGGGCAGGGCGCGGATGGCATCGATCAGCGCCGGATGGGCCTCGACGGGTGAATAGTCGATGGCGTGGACGGTATTGAGGAAATGTTCGGGATCGATCTTGTGCGCGTGCATCAGCCCGTTCAGCGTCGTCCCGTAGTCCCGATAATAGTTTTTCTGCAGCGATCGCGCGGCCTCGAAGTCAAGGCGGGTCACGTCCATGACATATCGGGTTATGAGCACGTCGATCTGGGCAAAGAGATTGCACTCACGCGGATAGAGCGTGTTGTCGAGGTCGAAGACCCAGTCGGTGATGTGGGTGAGAGCGGGGCTGTTCATGGCGCCAAGCTAACATCAAATGATGAAAGCTTCATCAGGGGTGCGAGCCTCCCGTAGGAGGCTCGCGAAGTTTTGCGCTTATTCGGCGGCAGCCTGGTTGGCCGTGATGGCCAGGCCGAGAGCCGAGATCAGGCTGGCCGGATTGGCGGCGGCAGCGCTGAGAACGAGGAGCGTCGTCGGAGTTGCCGGCTTGACGGCGACTTCGATGCTCTTCGGATCGTCGAGGAAGGTGTTGACCTGCGGCACGACCATGTCGGTCAGCTCGGGAACACCGGCTTGGCCGACAAGCTGCGGCACCATTGCCTTGAGGCTTTCAACGAAGGCGGCGCGATCGGCGCCGGACTGGCTGGCGAAGAGGTCGAGCAGTTTTGGCGCAAGACCGGCATCGTCATAGCGCAGGCTCGAGCTCGTCAACGTCACGGCCTGGAGCAGTTCCATGCCCACCATCATCTGCTGGGCCTGCTGCTCTTCCGGCGTCGCGTCCGGCTTTGCCGTCTCCATCGCATTGATCTTTTCGAACACGGCCGGGGTCAGGCCCGACATGTCCATCTTGAAGTTGATCGCGCCGACATCGGCGAAATCGAACAGGAACTCGTCGACCACCATATGGCCGTCAGCGAGGGCCCAGCTCATCGTCTCGCTGATATTGCCGTTGATCTCGGTCAGGCCGAGCGCCTGGATCACCGGACCCGCCTGCGGGTCTTCCTCGGCCATCGCGGTCAGGTCGGCCCAGATACCGTTGACGTCGAAGGTCGACGCGATATCGGTGACTTCGTCGGCATCGTCATAGGTGAATTCGTTGGTCGCCTCGATCGAGTCGATCGAAAGGAAATCGGCGCCATCGCGCGTGATCTTGAGCGGGCCCGTCGAAACACTGCCTACCGAAGAGAGGAGGGCGGTCATGTTCACCTTGTCCTCTGGCGGCAGATAGATGTCATTGGCCGAAATGTCGGTCAGGGTCAGGTGACCAGTCGGCTCCTCGGCGAAATCGGTGTCGATATCGGGAACGGTCAGGGACTCTGCGGTGAAGCCACCGTCATCGGCATCGGCGACGCCGTTGAAGGTCAGTTCGGTATCGATGGTGAAGGGCTCGCCTTCCATGCCGGCCACGGCGACGGTGGCACCATCGACGGTGATGGTGGTCCCATCCAGAGTGGCGGTGCCGAACGTAATGTCATAGCCACCGACCTTATAGACGGCGGCAAGGCGGTCGACGAACGTCTGCGCATCGAGCGCCATTGCTGGCTGCATCAGTGCGAGTGTCGCCATGCCGGATGCCAGCATCAGGCCCTGGATCTTCGTGGTCTTCATCATGGTCTGCGTCATCCTTGATGTTAATGAGGTTGCGGAATTACTCGAACGCCCGCCTGTCCCCCGGGTTGAATTGCCCCTCGAAGACTGACTGCAGTCGATAAGCGGCAGAATTGCGTCCGTTCTTATGGCACTGGTTTATTTCGCCACAATGTCGAACTCTGCTTAGCCAAATCGGTTCAATTTGCTTCAAGAAATAGCCTGTAGGCGGAATTTTCCGTTTCGTCCCAATAGGGAAAGCCGATGGCGTCGATATGAGCGTAAAAGTCCTGGCGCGTTTCCGGCGGCACCTGAACACCAACCAATACTCGTCCATAGTCGGCACCGTGATTGCGATAATGGAACAGGGAAATGTTCCAGGCATCGTTCAGACCCTCGAGGAATTTGAGTAGGGCGCCCGGCCGTTCCGGAAACTGGAAGCGAAAGACCTTTTCATGGTCGAGGTCATGCACGCGCCCGCCCACCATGTGACGCACATGCAGCTTTGCCACTTCATTGTCGGTCATGTCGGTGACGGAGAGACCATTGGCCGAGAGCATGTCGATGATCTCGCGCTTTTCGGTGTCGCCCTGGGTGAGTTTTACGCCGACAAAAATATGTGCGCCGACGCCATGGGCGTAGCGATAGTTGAATTCGGTGATGGCTCTGCGGCCAAGGAGGCGAATGAAAGCGCGATAGCTGCCCGGTACTTCGGGAATGGTTACGGCCAAGAGCGCCTCGGCCCGCTCACCGATCTCGGCGCGTTCCGCCACATAGCGCAGCCGGTCGAAATTGACATTGGCGCCTGAATTGACGGCGATGAGACTTCCGGTGGGCGCAACGCCATCCTCGACATGCCGCCGCAGGCCCGCCAATGCCAAGGCACCCGCCGGTTCGGCAATGGCGCGCATATCGTCAAAGATGTCCTTGATCGCTGCGCAGATTTCGTCGGCTGTGACCGTCACGATATCGTCGAGCAGTTCCCGGCAGAGCCTGAACGTTTCGTCGCCGACCTGCCGCACCGCGACCCCATCGGCAAAAAGCCCTACCTGATCGAGTGGCACTGGATGACCCGCGGCAATCGCAGCCTTCATGCTCGCCGCTTCTTCCGGTTCTACCCCGATCACCTTGATTTCGGGCCGCAGGAACTTGACGAAGGCCGCGACCCCCGCCGCGAGGCCGCCCCCGCCCACCGGCACATAGATGGCGCCAATTTCGCCCGGATGCTGGCGGAGCAATTCCATGCCCACCGTGCCCTGGCCGGCAATGACATCGGGATCGTCAAACGGATGGACAAAGACATAGCCATGCCGCTCCGCCAACCCCGCCGCATGCGCCCGCGCTGCATCGAACCCGTCGCCAAACAGCACGACTTCGCCGCCGAGCCGCTTGACCGCATTGATCTTGATCTCGGGCGTCGTCGTCGGCATCACGATGATCGATCGCACGCCAAGCCGTGTCGCCGACAGCGCCACGCCCTGCGCATGGTTGCCCGCCGAAGCGCAGATGACGCCCCGCGCCCGTTCTTCCGCCGTCAATTGGCTCATGCGGTTATGCGCGCCGCGGATCTTGAAGGAAAAGACCGGCTGCAAATCTTCGCGTTTGAGGAGAATGTCCTGCCCCAGCCGCTGCGACAGGAGAAGCATCGGATCAAGCGGGGTCTGTTCGGCAACTTCGTACACCGCCGAAGTCAAGATTTTGCGGACATAATCGGTCATGGCAGGCTCCCGGAATTGGCCGTGATGGACGCCTGCCGCGCCAAAATGTCAACCGGGTGCACTGTCTCAGCCGCCGCGCCTCCGCGACCTCTCAGGGCTATGAAGGGTTGCCGAACACGGACCCTAGCCAATTGTGACCGAAATCTTTCCGAAAACGGTTTATAAACTATTCCGCCACATAGGTGGATGATAGCTTGCGTGGTGAGCGTCGTGCTCCGCAGATGTATCGGCAGAGATGGCCAGATCACGAAAACATCGCGAAGACTATCACGCACGCCGCGTTCTGAAATGGTCGGCAGTGCTTCTCTGCGGCACCGCCCCCTTCGTGATACAGGCCGCTTTTGCCCAAACCGTCGCGCCGTTTCAGATCCTCTCCAGTGATCTCGAGAAGTATGCCAAAGGCGCGCCGGTTCCCGGACCGTTTCAGGTCAACGCGGCCGATGTCCAGGCGGCGACGGAATATTCTACGGGTCAGATGGCGAGCGGAACTTTGACGCAGAATACCGGTGAGACAGTGATCTTCACCGATTCAGGTTCCGCCGGCACGGCCAACATCATCAACAATTCCGGTGGCGCCACGCGGTTCTACGACACCAGCACGGCTGCTGGCGCCACTATCACCAATAACGGCGCCCTGCAGTTTTCGGAAAGTGCCACCGGTGGCCAGGCGCAGATTGTCACCAATGGCGGGGCGACAACGGTTTTTACCGACACGGCGCTGGCCGGTTCGGGAGCACCGGGCGCCACATTCACCAATAACGGCACTACGGTCTTTCTCGATCAATCGGGCACGGGCACCAGCACCGTCGTCAACAATGGCACAGGCGAGCTGCATCTGGCGGGGGACAGTTCGATCGGCGGCGGCTTCACCAATAATGGCCTCACTGTCGTCAGCGACAGTGCCAATCTCGGCACAGGCTTGGTCGTCAACAATGGCAATATGCTGCTGCGCGACGCGGCGACCCAATCCAGCGCAACCATAGCCAACAACAATACCCTTGTTTTCACCGGTAGCAGTACGGCTGCGACCGGCACGATCAACAACAACCAGACAGGCGTCGCGGCTTTCCTCGGGTCCTCCAATGCCGGCAATGGCAGCCAGATCGTCAACGATGGCCGCCTCTATTTCGGTGAAAATGCCAGCGCCGGCCAGGCCATCATCCGGACCCAGGCCGGGGGTCAGACCGTTTTCTATGGATCAGCATCAGGCGGCACCGCGGACTTGCGCGTGGGCATTGGCGGATCGCTCGATATTTCGCTTCTCGACACCGCGGGTCTTTCGGTCGGCACGCTGATCAGCGATCCCGGCAGTGTCGTCGCCCTCGGCAGCAAAACTCTGACTGTCGGCAGCACCAACCAACCCATGGTCATTGCGGGCCTGCGGGATGGTGGTCTAAGCGGGGGCACGGGTGGTTCGCTCAGCAAGGTCGGCACCGGCGAATTGGAACTGACCGGCACCAACAGCTATACCGGGCTGACGCGGGTCGAAGCCGGCCGGTTGAAAGCCGCCGCCGCAGGCGCCTTCGCGCCCCTGTCCGGCGTTGTCCTGAGCGCCGGGGCCGAGCTTGATATCGGCGCTACCGACCAGACCATTGGCGCCCTATCCGGTGCGGGCTCGGTTATTCTTGGCAATGTGCCGAACCGGCTGACGATCGGCGCCAGCAATCAATCAAGCACTTTTGCCGGCGATTTCCGGGCCGATGGCGGCATCATCAAGGTGGGCACCGGCACGTTGACGCTCACCGGCACCAGCACCAATACGGGCAACAGTCGGGTCGATGCCGGCACGCTGCGTGTCGATGGCAGTTTCGCCCAATCGCCGCTCACCGTGGCGGGCGGGACCTTGGCGGGTTCGGGCACGGTGGGGCAAACTTCGGTCGTTGCGGGTGGCACGATCAATCCGGGGCAGGGCAGCAATCTCACTATTGCTGCTGACCTGCTGCTCGATGCTGGCGCGGTCTATCGGGTCGATATCACCGCTACAGGCAGCGACAGCCTCACCGTCGCCAATACGGCCAATCTCGGCGGCGCCACATTGGCGCTTGGCACCCTCTCGACCACCGATCCCACCGGCACCTATGTCATCCTGAGCGCCGCCAATATCACTGGCGCCTTTGCCTTCGATCCCTATGATTATGCGTTTCTGGTCCCAGATCTAGACCAGACCGCCACGTCGCTGACGCTGACCATCGCCCGCAATGGTCTCAGTTTTTCCGATATCGCACTGACGCCGAACCAGGCAGCGACTGCGACGGCGCTCGAAGCCTTTGATCCCGCCGATCCCGTTTTTGCAGCCCTATTGACCGCCAATGCCGCCGACGCCCGGCGCTTCTATGAATTGGCAAGCGGCGAGGCGCATGCCGCCGCCACCAGGGTTTCCCAACAGGCCTTCTCGACATTTTCCGGCAGCCTCAAGCCAAGCCGGCCCGCATCGCTGGGCGGTATCGTCAATCACCGAGATGCAGGAACGGCAGTCGGCAGCGCGCTCGATGTCGGCGTCGAGGCGCCGATGGTGACCCATGCGGGCTGGATCGCGCCCCTCGGCAGTGTTGGCACCATCGCCAGCGATGGCAATGGCGCAGCGCTCAATTGGGCCGCCGGCGGATTGGCCGCCGGCTATGAACTCGGCAATGCCACCGCGACCGGCCACACGGTTGTCGGCTTTGGTCTCGGCACCATTGCGAGCAGCGCCAGCATCGACCAGCGCCTCTCAAGCCTTGCGCTGCAAGGCTATTATGCAGGCGTCTATGGCCAGTGGCGCGATGGACCGCTCTGGGTCGATGGGCAGATAGCCTATGGCGCCAACCATGTGTCGACCACCCGAAATATGAACATCGGCGGCATCTCGCGCACCGCCACGGCCGATTATTGGAGCCAGACGCTCGGCGCGGGCCTTGAGGCACGTTACGAGTTCGAGCTTGCCCACAATCTCTTCGTCGGGCCGGTGGGCACGCTCGATATCGGCTGGACCGGCCATGGTGGCGCCACCGAAAGCGGGGCAGGGTCGCTGAACCAGACGATTGCGCCTTCCGATAGCTGGCAGCTCGATACCGGCATCGGCCTTGCCGCGCGCTATGACATGCCGCTCGACGATGGCGCCAATGTCTCGGTCGTCGGCAAGGCGATCTGGCAACATTCCTTTGTCGACAGTTCGCCGTCCCAGCAGGTCTCACTCGCCGGCGGCGGTGGTCCCTTCGTGGTTTCCGGCGCCGATCCGGGCAGTGATCGTTTGCGCCTTATTGCTGGCGTTGAATATCAACCCAATCCCGACGTGATCGTCTCGCTCGATTATGCCGCGACATTGAGCGGCGCCGAGATGAGCCATGCTGCCCGTCTGGCTCTGCGCGTCCGCTTCTGACCCCCGCCGCTCCAACTATGCACGAAACGCATCATACAGTTTCTCAATCAAATGATTGATTGGTATCGGCGGTGGCGCTAAACGTTTGCGCCGTCAGATTGCGGAAGTGCCTCTATGTCCCCCCCGAACACATCCTCCGCCCGGCGCGAAAGCGGCGACGATCGGCGGATCGCGATTGCCCAGGCGGCGCGCGCCATCATCATCGAAAAGGGGCTTGAGGGTCTGCGGACCCGCGACATCGCCGAACGCGTCGGCATCAATATCGCGACACTTCACTATCATGTGCCGACCAAGGAAGCCTTGGTTGCGCTCGTCGCCGCATCGCTTCGCGAAGACTTCAAGGCCTCGGCCCAGCGCCATCCGCGCGCTGATCTGCCGGGCCTTCAACAACTGCGCGTCGAGTTTGCTGAATTTGCCGAAATCGTTGCGGAGTCGCCCGAATTGATCGCCGTCCTCAGCGAACTCATCGATCGCGCCCGACGCGATCCGTCGATCGCCGAAATCATCCTGCCTTTGCAGAGCTTCTGGACAGGCCAATATGCCGAAATCTTCCGGATCGGGGTGAGCGACGGCTCGTTGCGGCCCGATCTCGACCCCGAGGCCGCCGCCGTCATCACCACGGCCGCCCTGTCCGATTGCTGGCGCCCGCATCGGCGTGCCCAGCTTCCTGCCGTCACTGCCGAACTCGAATGCGCTTTCTCATTCCCTTCGTCACAAGGATAGATCCATGTCCTCTCCCTATGCTCAAGCCGTCACTGCCACGCCGCCCGATCCGCGCCGCTGGGTCGGCCTCTTCGTGCTGCTGATCGCCAATTTCATGAACCTGATCGATGTCACCATCGTCAATGTAGCTCTGCCCTCGATGCGCGAGCACCTCGGCGCATCCGATACGCAGATCGAGTGGGTCGTGGCGGCCTATATCCTCGCCTTCGCCCTCGGGCTTCTGCCCTTTGGCCGTCTCGGCGACATTTTGGGGCGCACGACGCTCTTCCTCTGGGGCGTTGCCGGCTTTACTGCCGCCTCCGCCCTTTGCGGTCTCGCGCCCAATATCGAGTTCCTGATCGTCGCCCGCATCATCCAGGGCCTTGCCGGCGCTATGATGACCCCGCAGGTCCTCGCCATCGCGACTGTCACCTTCCCGCCCAATGAACGCGGCCAGGCCTTTTCGCTCTTTGGCCTTTCCGCCGGCCTTGCTTCCGTCTGCGGCCCGATCCTTGGCGGCGTGCTGATCTCGGCCAATCTCTTCGGCCTTTCCTGGCAGCCGATTTTCCTCGTCAATATCCCCATCGGCATCGCCGCAGTCGTCGCCGGCTGGTTCCTGATCCCGCGCTTGCCGGGCCATCCCTCGCTCCAGAATGACTATGTCGGCATTGCGCTCTTTGGTCTCGGCATCATGGCGGTGGTTTTCCCGATCGTTGAAGGCCGCGCCTATGGCTGGCCGATCTGGGCCTTCGGCATGATCGTCGCCGGCCTCGCGCTCATCGTCGCCTTCGTGTTCTGGACCCGCCACCGCGCCGCCACCGGGCAGCCGCAGCTCCTCAACTACGACCTCATCACCAATCGCCAGTTCATGTTCGGCGCCTTCGTCGTCACCGTCTTCGCCTCCGGCATTCCCGGCATGTTCATGGTGATTTCGCTGCTCTTGCAGGGCGGGTTCAATTTCACCCCGCTTGAATCGGGCCTCACCAATACCCCGTTCTCGGTTGGTGTTCTGATCGCCTCGGCCATTGCCGGCCGCTTCGGTGCCAATTACCTCCGCAGCCGCCTCGCTGCCGCCGGTGCGCTTCTCAGCTTCGGCATCGGCTGGCTCCACTTCTACATTGCCGGTGTCGGCGACACGATCGACCACTGGGCCTTCCTGCCGCCGCTGCTGATCGCCGGCATCGGCCTTGGCCTCGGTTTCTCCTCGCTCTTCCAGCTCGTTCTTGCCAATGTTCCGCAGCGCGATGCCGGTGCCGGTTCGGGCGCGCTCCAGGCTTTCCAGCAGGTTGGCGGGGCCCTGGGCATTGCCATCATCGGGGAAATCTTCTTCACCCACCTCGCCAACTCCATGGCCTCGGGCGCGACGCCGCATGCCGCCTTCGCGGATTCGACTGCCATGGCCCTCTGGTATCAGATGATCAGCTTTGGCCTCGTCCTGGTGCTGGCCTTCGCCTTCAAGCGTCCCGCACCTCGCGCGCCCGGCGCCGCGCCGCAGCATGTTGCGGTCGAAGCCTAAACTTGAAGGGGGGACGGCGGTTCGCTGCCGTCCCTCAACTCGCCTTGAACAGCAGTTCCCAGGCCTGATAGAGCGCGAGGCAGACAACCAGCGTCCCGACCAGCAGCATCAGCCGCTTGGGCGGCAGGATGCGGACGATAAAGCCAGCGAGCGGCGCAGCGATCACGCCGCCAACCACCAGCCCCGCCACCGACCAGAAATACTGATCAATCCCCTCGGCCTCGCTCCAATGCCCGGTCAACAGCGCGGTGATAAAGGCTATCGAGACTGCGGTGGTGACAAAGAATTCGACCGTATTGACCGTGCCGACGACATAGCGCGGCGCGCCGCCCGAGCCGATCAGGCTCGAGGTCACGATCGGCCCCCAGCCGCCACCGCCCGCTGCATCGACAAAGCCACCGGCCACCCCAAGCGGCATGACGATCTTGATCTGCGGCTCCTTGTATTCGGCACGCACCCGCAAGGCGCGATAGAGGATGAAGACGCCCAGGAGCCCAAGATATGCGGTCACGAATGGCCGCAATACCGCGCCGTCGATTGCGGTCAGCACATAAGTGCCGAGCACGCCGCCAACGATTCCCGCGGGTGCAAGCCGCCAAAACAGCTTCCAGTTGACATTGCGATTGCGGGTGTGGCTCGTCGCCGATGCTGCGGTCGTGAACATTTCGGCGGCATGAACGCTGGCAGAAGCGGCGGCCGGCGGCACGCCGAAGGAAAGGAGCATGGTCGAACTGACGACCCCATAGGCCATGCCCAGCGCGCCGTCGACAATCTGGGCCAAAAAGCCCACCAGCGCGAAAATAAAAAACTCCGACCCCAAACAGCATCCCCCAGCTTTATTTGGTTCTCGAAACAGCGCTCTGACGGATTCAGTTCCGGTGATTACCCCCACCTAACCTCCCCCTGGCAGGGGGAGGGACGCGTCGAGTTTGCCTTGATGCCCGTGAGCCACCGGCAGATCCCTCCCCCTACCAGGGGGAGGCTAGGTGGGGGTAACCGCTTACCGAACGATTAGCGTACCCGCACCGAACTCGGTGAAGAGCTCCACGAGCACGACATGCGGCTGCTTGCCATTGAGGATAACAACGCCCTCGACGCCTGAATCCAAAGCCTCGAGACAGGTTTCGACCTTCGGGATCATGCCACCCGAAATCGTGCCGTCGGCGATCAGCTTCTTGGCATCGCTCACCGTCAGTTCGGGGATCAGCTTGCCGTCCTTGTCGAGCACGCCTGGTACGTCGGTCAGGAACAGGAGGCGCTTGGCACCGAGCGAGCCGGCAATGGCGCCGGCAAAGGTGTCGGCGTTGATATTATAGGTATTGCCGTCGCGGCCGGGCGCCACCGGGGCAATCACCGGGATCATTTCCGAGCGGGCGAGCAGATCGAGCAGGGTCCGATCGACTTCGACGGGTTCGCCGACAAAGCCGAGATCGAGCACGCGCTCGATATTGGAGCCGGGGTCTTTCACCTTCTTTTCGGCCTTGCGGGCAAAGACCATGTTGCCGTCCTTGCCGCAAAGCCCGATGGCCCATTCGCCTTCGGCATTGATCAGCGCGACGATTTCCTTGTTGATCGAACCGGCGAGGACCATCTCGACGATTTCCATCGTCCGCGCGTCGGTGACGCGAAGCCCGCCTTCGAACTTGGATTCGATCCCGAGGTTCTTCAGCATCGAGGCAATCTGCGGACCGCCGCCATGCACGACGATCGGATTGACCTTGGACTGCTTCAAGAGCGCGATATCGCGGGCAAAGGCCTGGCCGAGCTTGGCATCGCCCATGGCATGGCCACCATATTTCACGACGACGGTCTTACCCTCGTAGCGCTGCATATAGGGCAGGGCTTGCGCGAGGATGCCGGCATCATGGCTGAAGCGATCGGTCGTGTTCTGGTCGGTCATGGGTCGACTGTTTCCTCGGAAAAGACCTGCGGACGGGCAAGGGTCTAGTGCATTTTGCCGCTGGTTTAAATCATTGGACGCGACAAAATCGTGGCCAATGATCCATTTCCTCCATAAATGCGTTGTCCGGGCTGCGAGTGCGTGGAAAGATGCTCGCATGGAGGAGCCGGAATACCCTTCCGGACATTTGCCGATGCAAGCTGAAGCCCGCGATATCGCGGACCTGATCTCCCGTTGTGCCCTGCGCGACCGCGCCGCTTTTCGCACTCTTTATGATAGGACAAGTGCGAAACTATTCGGCGTAGTTCTCCGTATTTTAAAGGACAGAGCCGAAACCGAGGAAGCCATACAGGAAGTCTACGTCAAGATCTGGCAAAAAGCCGATCGTTATGTCTCGAGCAATACCAGTCCCATAAGCTGGCTTTGCGCTGTTGCCCGCAACCACGCCCTCGACATCATTCGGGCGAGGCGGCCGAGCAACGAAGACATAGACGTAGCCCTTGAGATCCCCGATCTTAGCCCTGATCCGGAACGGCAGACTGAAGCTGCCGAAGAGAACGCGCGGATCGAGGTTTGCCTCGCTACGCTCGAGCCTGATCGTGCCGATGCGGTGCGCGGGGCCTATCTCGACGGCTTCAGCTACGAGGAACTGGCTATGCGCCATTCTGTCCCGGTCAACACCATGCGGACCTGGCTGCGGCGCAGCTTGATCAAACTACGAGAGTGCCTGACGACATGAGCGAGCAAGATTTCAAGGAAGGGGATGAGGGGCGCGCAGCGGTCGCCGAATATGTCCTTGGCCTGCTCGGCCCCAAGGCTCATGCCGCCATGACCGTCCGCATTGAGCAAAGCCCGCAATTGCAGCGCGAGCGCGATTTTTGGGTCCAGCGCTTTGCCTATCTCGACAATCAGGTCGATCCTGTCAGCCCCCCCGCACATCTCTTCTCCAATCTCGAGACGCGGCTCTTCGGCGAGCAAAAGCGCACGTCCTTTTGGGATAGCCTTGCCCTCTGGCGCTCCATCGCTGCTGGCGCGCTCGCCGTCGCCGCTGTCGCCGTGGGCTTTACCCTACTGCAGCCGCGTCCAGATTCCGGAGCACTCGCAACCCAACTCGTCGCTGCGCTCCAGGCTGAAGGCAGCGATGTCCAGTTTGTCGCCCTTTACGATGGTACAGGTGTCGTCCGCCTGACCTCGCTTTCCGGCCACTCTGTGCCCGGCAGCGATTATGAACTCTGGGCCATCCAGGGCGGTCACGATCCCATCTCCATGGGTGTGATCCCGGTCGACGCGCGCTCCACGGTCGAACTTTCTGACGCGGTCCGCACCGGCTGGGGTGAAGGCTCAGTCCTTGCCATCACTCTCGAACCTCAAGGCGGCGCCCCAAATGGCGTGCCGACAGGCCCGGTTGTCGCACAGGGTGCAGTGACGAAGATCTGAAGTGCCTGTCTGACAGTGCGCTCACTAAATATTTTAGTCCCACATCCTCATCTACCGTCATTGCCCGGCCAACCTCGGACCTGATCCGAGGACCGGGCAATTTAGTATTCTCATATACACAGACTGGACCAGCAGGCTTTGCGGCTCGTGGGTTCTCACCAGCACCAACGCGTGCGCAGTGCTCTGGCCCACGCCACTATGTCGCCCCATTCCTGAACGGAACCGCACGACCCAGAGCCCTAAAAAGTTTCACTATTTTTCTCGCAAAAACAGTGAAACTCGCAAAAACCGGTCCGAAAATTCCTTCGTATCTATCCACGTCCCGACAGTGATCGGGAACAGAATTACACAGGAAGGAACTTTCACAATGACCATTTCTCTTCGTGCTCTCTCCGTTGCCGCTGTTCTCTCGTTTGGCGCCCTCACCGGCACTGCAGCTTTCGCTCAGGACAACCCGATGGTTGGCGGCGCTGCGATGTACGCAGACAAGAACATTGTCGAAAACGCCGTCAACTCGGCTGACCACACCACGCTCGTTGCTGCTGTCAAGGCTGCCGGTCTTGTCGAAACCCTCTCTGGCCCCGGCCCCTTCACCGTTCTCGCCCCGACCAACGAAGCTTTTGACGCTCTCCCGGCCGGCACTGTCGAAACCCTGCTGAAGCCAGAAAACAAGGACCAGCTCACCAAGATCCTGACCTGCCACGTTATCCCGGCAAAGGCTCTTTCGACCGATATCGTCTCGATGGTTGAAGCCGATGGCGGCGAACACGTTGTCGACACCGTCGGTGGTTGCAAGCTGACCCTGAAGGCTGATGGCGGCAAAGTCACCGTGACCGACGAAAATGGTACCGTTGCCAATGTCACGATTGCCGACGTTCTCCAGTCGAACGGCGTGATCCACGTCATCGACAAGGTTCTTACCCCGAAGATGTAATCTCGATAGGGTCGAAGGGTTCATCCGGAAATGAGTGGCTCCACTCACCGGCCCGGATACGCCACCCGTCCACGCCGACCCTTTTGAGGTGATGAGGCTCCGCTCCCCCCGGTGCGGAGCCTCTCGATTTCTTGACGCGCCCTTGGCTGCCGATCGGCTAAGATGGTTTCCGCTCGAAAGGATATGAAGATGCAGATCACCCGTCGCTCTTTTCTCGTCACCGGTTCGGCCATGGCCGCGCTCTCGGCGCTGACGCTTTGGCGCACGGGCAATCAGCCTGAAGCTGCCGAAGGCGATTTTCCTTTCAAGCTCACCGACGAAGAATGGAAGGCCAAGCTCAGCCCGGCGTCCTATGACGTGCTTCGCCATGAAGGCACCGAACGCCCGTTCACATCGCCGCTCAACGACGAGCACAGGGCGGGGGTGTTCCACTGCGCCGGTTGCGATCAGGCGCTCTTCAAGTCGGAGACCAAATTCGATAGCGGCACCGGCTGGCCGAGCTTTTACGATTTCATCCCCGGCACCATCGGCACCACCGAAGACAATAGCTTCGGCATGGTTCGCACCGAAGTCCATTGCAGCAATTGCGGCGGGCACCAAGGCCACGTCTTCAACGACGGTCCTGCTCCCACAGGCCTCCGCTATTGCATCAATGGCGTCTCGCTGACCTTCGCCGCCGCTTGATCGTCATGGCAGCGTTGAATGGGCCGGAGTTGCACTTCCGGCCCGGCAATTTATAGGTGGAGCATCCTTTCCAGCCGACTGGCTCCGATGCGCATCACCATTCTTGAGACCGGATACGTCCCCGAAAAGCTTCGACCAGAATTCGGCACCTACCCGCAGATGTTCGAGCGCATGCTCGGCGGCGCCGATGGCGACTTCAGTTTTGACGTAATCGCTGTCGCCGATAACGGAATGTTACCCGATCCGGCGCAGTTGGACGCTATTCTGATCACTGGGTCACCAGCCGGGGTCTACGAAGATCACCCTTGGCTTCCGCCCTTGCGCGACTTCATCCGCAAGGCCTATTCCGCCCAAACTCCCATGCTCGGCGTCTGCTTCGGCCACCAGATCATAGCTGATGCCCTGGGCGGAAAAGTCGAAAAATCCCGTAAGGGCTGGGGACTTGGCCGCCACACCTATACGGTCCGTAGCCGCCCCAATTTCATGGTCGAAGCGCCTGAAACCTTCGCGATTGCCTGCTCCCATCAGGACCAGGTCATCGAGCCGCCCGCCGAAGCCGAAGTGATCCTCGCCTCCGACTTCACGCCCAATGCCGGGCTCTTCTACAAGTCCGGAAAAGCGCTGAGTTTTCAACCACATCCGGAGTTTGTGGAAAAATACGCCCAAGCCCTCGTCGACCTCCGCCGCGGCATCGCGCCGGATGACGTTGTCGACGCTGGATTGAAGTCTTTCGACAAGCAATCTGACAGCTCTCGCGTTGCCAAATATATCCGCGCCTTTTTTCTAAACAACGCGTCATAATTTATGTGAAACAGCCTATTAACTAAGAAGGTTCATCTTTGCAGGCACGCCCTTAGCGTCAAGGTCTGCAAAAGATGTTTGGTTTCAATAAGTTCTCTATCACCAAGAAACTCCTGATCGTCTTCTTGAGCTTCGGCGTCATCGTTGCCGGCCTCGGCGGCGTCGCGCTTCTCAGCGCCAAATCCCTCGCTGATCGCGGCGATGAAGTGGGTAAGATATTTGCGCCTCACATCAAGGCGGCGATGGAAATCAAGCTCAACACCACGGCTGCCCATCTTCAGTTCGAAGAGATTATGGGCGGCGACGAAACCGAAGACATTGCAGAGGTTTGGCAGAAACTTGATCGTGCCGACTTCTATCTCGGTGCCATCCAGTCCGGCGCGACCAGCAGGGAAGAAATCTACCTCGCCTCCACCGACCCCAACGTCCTTGCCGCGATCCCCAAGGTTGCCGATGCACTGAATGCTTTCCGCGCCGCTGGTGAACAACGCTACGCCGCCCGTGGCAATGGCAATGAAGGCGTCGGTTCCGCCGCAGATGTTGCCTTCGACGCTGGCTATGACAGCATTGTCACCGAGGCAAGCAATCTCGAAAATCTTGTCCACACCGATATGCAGTCCGGGCTCCAGCGCCTTGATATGGCGCAGACCCTTGCTATCGTCACCCTGCTGCTCGCAGGGCTTGGCGCGGCGCTTGGCTGCCTGACTGTCTTTCTGTTTTTCCGCAAGGTTGTTGCGGCCCGCCTCATTCAACTCGTTGGTATCACGGCGGAACTTGCCAAGGGCAAT
>CAJYKO010000112.1 GCA_913775215.1 uncultured Devosia sp.
TCGTTGAGCTGAATCGCGGCCTTTTGCGGCAGGGTGCGGACATCCTTGAAATATTGGACGTGCCGCCGGACGATATCCTGAAGCGAGGCGGAGGAGAAGAAATATTCCTGCCGCAGACGCAATTCCTGACCGGCAGGCGAACTATCAGCGGGATAGAGGACGCGGGTCAGCGCTTCTGCGCGGTTGCTCTCGGACAATGCGCCCAGATGGTCGCCCGCGTTGAACTTGTCGAGCAGGATGGGGTCGATCGGCTGCGCGCTCCAGAGCCGCAGCGTATTCACCCGCGCCCCGCGCCAGCCGACGATCGGCGTGTCGTAGGCCACCGCGAGCAGATGCTCGTTCGGGCGCCATTCCTGCCGCACCGTACCGTCGGCATCGGTCTCCGGCTCCACCTGGCCGCCGAACCCGACTTCATAGGCGCTTTCGCGGCGCTCGAATTCCCACGGATTGCCGTGCGCCAGCCAGTCTTCCGGCAACTCGACCTGCCAGCCTTCGCTCATTTCCTGGCGGAACAGGCCATGCACATAGCGAATGCCGTAGCCATAGGCGGGGATGTTTACCGAGGACATGGATTCGAGGAAGCACGCCGCCAGGCGCCCGAGACCACCATTGCCCAAAGCCGCATCGGGTTCGAGGTTGATGAGGTCGCCGAGATCGACGTTGAGGTTCTTGAGCGCCTGCCCGATCGGCTCCATCAGGCCCACATTGCTCATCGCATCGCGCATGAGCCGGCCGATCAGGAATTCGAGGCTGAGATAGTAGACGCGCTTGTGCGAAGTCCGCCACGTTTCGCGCGAACTCTCCATCCAGCGGTCCATGATCCGGTCGCGCACCGCCAGAATCGCGGCGCGCAGCCAATCGTGCGGGCGGGCTACAATCGGGTCCTTGCCGACCGAGTAGATCAGCCTTTCAAGGATCTCGGCTTGAATCGCTTCAACAGTAGTCGCACGGGGCTCTGGTGTCGGAGCATCGTAGACGATCGGCTTTTGCGGCATATCGCAATCCAGTGTTCATGACGATGTTCCCCTCTAGAAGCTTCACTCTTGCACTTAATTTGTGCATCGAAAAGCCCCCTCGGAAGAGATGGCGAATTAACTACCCGAGCTCGGTGTCGGCTGCGCGACGTTGTCCTCAGGCTCATGTTCTATAACGGTAATTCCGCTTTCGCGCGCCTGATCCTCGGCATTGCTGAGCAGTAGCCGGCCAAGGTTGCGCCAGTCTTCGCCGTTGAGCTGCAGCTCGAAGCGGCGCCGGTCACGATCCCGCACGCCTTCGATCACCTCGGCCGCTTCCTCGTCGCTCGCCCCCAGCATAACGACGGCTTCGCCGCCGAACGTCACAGCCGATTCGAACGTCTCGCGGATCTGGTATTCGACGCCAGCCCGCAGCAATTCGATACCGTGCTGGCGGTCGTAAGCACGCGCCATCACCCGCGCCAACGGGAATTGATCCCGCAAGAGCTCGGCGATTCGATTGGTCTGCTCTTTCTGGTCCGTGCAGAGAAGGATCAGGTCAGCAGTACCCGCACCCGCCGCTCGCAAAACATCGAGTCGGGTCCCATCGCCGTAATAGACCTTGAACCCGATCGATGCGGCGGCGCGGATCATCTTGGTGTCATTGTCGATGATCGAAACCGAGTGGCGCATGGCCAGCAGCGGTTGGCTGGCAATCTGCCCGAACCGCCCGAAACCAATGATCAGCACCCGGCCCGAAAGCCCGTTCGCGCGCTCCACGCCATCGAAGGAAACGACCTTCTTCGGCATGAACCGGCGCATGCCGATCAGCGCAAAGGGCGTCAGCACCATGGAAATGATCACGGTCGCGGTGAAGATCGCATTGCTAGGCCCATCGATGATCCCAGCCGAAACCGCGGTCGTGTAGAGCACGAAAGCGAATTCCCCGCCCTGCCCCATCAGCACGGCGCGTTCCAACGCCTCGCCATGATCCGATTTCAGCAGCCGCGCGATGACGTAAATCGCGATCGCCTTGGCCGCCATGAACACCACGACGCAAGCCGCGATGATCTGCCAATTATCCCCCACGGTCGTCAGATCGAGCGACATGCCGACGGCCAGAAAAAACAGCCCGAGCAAAAGTCCGCGGAAGGGCTCGACATCGGCCTCTAGCTGATGCCGGAACGCCGAAGTCGACAGCAGCACGCCAGCCAAAAATGCGCCCATGGCCATGGACAGCCCGCTGACCTGGAACAGCAGCGCCGCACCCAGCACGACGAGCAGCGCTGCCGCCGTCATCACTTCTCGCACCTTGGCCGATGCGAGGATGGCAAAGAACGGGTTCATCACCCGCCGCCCCAACCAGATCAGCAAGACAACCGCACCCAGCGCACCGGCAACGCCGACAAGGCGCGTCACCATCGACTGGTCTTCCCCCGTCGGCGCCAGCAGCGCGACGATCGCGAGCAGCGGCACGATGGCGAGATCTTCGAGCAGCAGGATCGACACCATCTTCTGCCCGCTCTCACTGGCCAGCTCGCCTCGCTCGCCGAGGATCTGCATGACGATCGCCGTCGAGGTCAGCACGAAACCCATGCCGAAAATGAACGCCACGACGGGCGCAAAGCCGAGCAAAACACCGGCCCCTGTCAGCAGCAGACCGCACGTGACCACCTGAATGACGCCCAGCCCAAAGATCTGCTTGCGCAGCGCCCAGAGCTTGCTGGGCTCCATTTCAAGCCCAATGATGAAGAGGAACATCACGACGCCCAGTTCCGCCAGCTGCAGGACCGAGGCTGGATCGCGGATTAGGCCGATGCCGGAAGGCCCAAGCAGCAGGCCGGCCGCCAGGTAACCCAGCACGGACCCGAGCCCGATGCGCCGGAAAATCGGAACGGCAACGACGCCTGCCGCCAAGAGTACCACGATTGGGAAAAGATCGATCCCGTGGTGCGCCGCTTCTGCGGCATGCGCCACTGCTTCACCCGCCATGATTCTTATCCCCGCCGGCACGTTTATGGGAGACACTTGTGCCGCAGCACCCGCGCCGTCAAGGCGGCTGCGCGCAGACGTTCCCCGCTGGGGCGAAGCTAGCTCGACGCCTCGACACCCGTCGGAGCTGTCCCGTCCGGCGGCTCAAGCCGTTCCTGCTTGCGCTTTTCATTGTCGTCGAGCACCTCTTCCTTCTGCTCGCGGATCGCCTGCGCCGCATTGGCAAGCACCACATCGCGCTCGGTCATATAGCGCGTGCGCCGCACCGGGCGCTTGGGCTGGACCGGCCGGCTCGGCAGCGCATGGGTCAGGATTGAAGTCGCAATCAAGAGCGTCGGCACGGCGACAAGGCCGCCGATCGGCCCCCAGGCCCAAAGCCAGAAGGTGATCGAGAGGAAAATGATGAAGGGATTGAGCGTCATCGTGCGGCCGATGAAATGCGGCGTCACGATCTGCCCTTCGACGAAGTTGATGCCCATGTAGCAAAGCGCCGGAAGCAGAATGTGCTGCATCTCGGTCTGCGTGCCCAGCCCGACCGCTAGCAGGATCACGATCATCGTCCCCTGCCCTACATAGGGGATATAGTTGAGCACGGCCGCCAGGGCACCCCAGAGGATGGGCGATGGCATACCGATCAGCCACATCACCGCCGTCACCGCAATTCCTACGCAGAAATTGATGAAAGTGATCGAGAGCAGAAACCGGCTGACCTTGGCCTCGACATCGCGGAACACATGCGCCGTGCGCCAGCGCATCCGGCGCGTAATACATAGCGACAACACCGAAATACGGATGTGATCGCGCGTCGCAACAAAGAAATAGAGGCTGGCGAGGAAAATCAGGATTTGCGCCAGGATTGCCGGCGCCAGCATGGCGACGCTTGCCATGGCGCTACCATCTTCGACATTGACGCTCACCGCGGCGCCGCCACCAAAGATCTCGGTAATCTGCGCCTGCAGTGCGGAGAGGCTTTCAATAGGCTCCTTTAGATTGGCCAATTGCCCCTGCAGCTTGTCCCAGATCAGCGGCGCCCTCGCCACCCACTCGCTGAGCGGCAAGGCAAAGAGCACGATGCCTGCAGCAATGATGGTCAAGAGCAGCAGCACCACGACTGCAGCCGAAAGCGCGGGCGGAATGCCAACTGCTTCCAGCCGATCCGCCACCGGCCCGAACATCAGCCCGATGACGATCGCCAGCGTGACAGGCGCCAAAAACACCTGTCCGGCCTGCAACACGAACAACAGCACGACTGCACCAATTCCGACCACGGCGACGCGCGCAGCATTGTTGAGCACGCGCTCGAATTGGCTCTCGTTCATGTCCTCGCTAGCGGGCCCTGTGCGCATTGTCTCTTTTCTGGGGTTATTGACGCTCCATCTACAACGTTAACGCTAGCCCACCGTTCCAGCCTGTCGACCGTTGGCGATCTCCCGGCTAATGTTCCCTTGTTTTCGCTTCGCTTTCAGGGACAGACCATGCCGCGCAAGATCATCATCGATACCGACCCAGGCCAGGACGATGCCGTTGCCATCCTCCTCGCGCTAGCCTCGCCCGAAGATTTCGAGGTGGTCGGCGTGGTTGCGGTAGCCGGCAATGTTGGGCTCCATCACAACGCCACCAATGCCCGCAAGATCGTCGAACTCGCCGGCCGCCCGGATGTCCCCGTCTATGCCGGCTGCTCGCGCCCCATGCGCCGCACCCTCGTCACCGCGGAACACGTCCATGGCGACACCGGTCTCAATGGCCCCGATCTACCCCCACCGACGATCGAGCTTCAGCCCGAACACGGCGTCGATTATCTCATCGACGCAATAATGAGCGCCGAACCCAAATCGATCACCCTTTGCACGCTCGGTCCGCTGACCAATATCGCTATGGCAATAGTGAAAGAGCCGCGCATCGCCGAGCGCGTCGCAGAACTCGTCATGATGGGTGGCGCCTATTTCGAAGTCGGCAACATCACCCCAGCCGCCGAATTCAATATCTATGTCGATCCGGACGCCGCCGACATCGTCTTCAAAAGCGGCATCAAGCTCACCGTCCTGCCGCTCGACGTCACCCACCAGATGCAGTCGACTCCTGCCCGCCTCAACGCTATCAAGGCCATCGGCAACAAGTCCGGCCAGGCGGCCTACGACATGCTGACCTTCTCGGAAGGCTTCGATCTCAAGAAATACGGCTGGGAAGGCGCCCCGCTCCACGATCCCACGGTCATCGCCTACCTCATCGACCCCACTATTTTCGAAGGTCGCGAGTGCAACGTGACCATCGAAACGACAAGCGAACTCACCATCGGCATGACCGTCACCGACTACTGGCACGTCACCGACAAACCCAAAAACGCCACCTACATCCGCTCCGGCGATGCCGACCGCTTCTACGATCTTCTTACTGAACGGCTAGCGCGGCTGCCATAACTTGTCCCGATCCGTCCCTCCCCCTATCAGGGGGAGGCTAGGTGGGGGT
>CAJYKO010000113.1 GCA_913775215.1 uncultured Devosia sp.
CATTGTCACCGATATCATGCCGGTCGGCGATCCGGGTGTACCAGTCGTCGTCGTCAAGGATGTGCGCGCCTCCTATGCCCGCGCCGCTTCGCGCGTTTTCTAACCGCAGCCGGAAATCGCCGTCGCCGTCACCGGTACCAATGGCAAGACTTCGGTCGCTTCCTTCGTGCGCCAGATATGGGACCATTCCGGTGTCCCTGGCGCCAGCGTCGGCACGCTGGGCGTCCAGACAGCAACACGCACCATCGAAGGCGCGCTGACGACCCCCGACTCCCGCACGCTGCATCAGGCCCTTCGCGCTCTCCGCGCTCAGGGCGTCGATCACGTCGCCGTTGAAGCCTCGAGCCATGGCCTCGACCAGCGCCGTCTCGACGGCATTCATTTCGAAGCGGTTGCCTTCACCAATCTCAGCCGCGACCATCTCGACTATCACAAGGACATGGACGAGTACCGCAACGCCAAGCTGCGGCTCTTCTCCGATCTCTTGGTCGATGGCGGCGCGGCCATCGTCAATGTCGATGATCCTGAATACGAACCCTTCATGTTCGCTGCGCTCTCGAGCAACGCGACGCTGCTCACCGTCGGCCGGGAAGGGGCCTATATCGAGATCATGTCGATCAAGCCCGAGGGCTATGGTCAGCGCGTGCAGATTCGCCATATCGGCGAACTCGTCGATTTCCACCTCAACATTCCCGGCGAATTCCAGGTTTCGAATGCCCTGATCGCTGCGGCTCTCGCCATGTCGTCGGGTGTCGATAAGGCCGATGCCTTTGCCGCACTCCCCAAGCTCGTCGGCGCCGTAGGCCGCCTTGAATTGGTGGCCGAGCACAATGGCGCAGCGATCTTCATCGACTATTCGCACAAGCCTGAAGCCCTGCGCACCGCGCTCAACACACTCCGTCCCTATGTGAAGGGCAAGCTGCGCGTCGTCTTCGGTTGCGGCGGCGATCGTGACAAGGGCAAGCGCCCGCAAATGGGCGCCATCGCCAGCGAACTCGCCGATGAGGTCATCGTCACCGACGACAATCCGCGCACCGAGGACGCTGCTTCGATCCGCAAGCAGATCCTTGCCGAAGCCAAGGGCGCCAAGGAAATCGCCGACCGCAAGACGGCAATCGAAACGGCGGTAAAATCGCTCCAGAAGGGCGACGTCCTGCTGATCGCCGGCAAAGGCCACGAGACCTACCAGATCATCGGCACAACGAAGCACCATTTTTCGGACCACGAAGTCGTCGCCGAGGCGGTCAAGGGCTGACGCGGACTTCCACCTAACCTCCCCCTGGTAGGGGGAGGAATCAGCCGGTGGCCTCAGGCTTTGCGACAAGCACGATAAATCCCTCCCCCTACCAGGGGGAGGTTAGGTGGGGGTGCCCATCGTCGAAATTACGCTATATACCGCCGCTATCGCTGCACCCCAATCGCAGAAGGCGTCATGACCCAATCCCTCTTCACCCTGGACGCCATTCTCGCCGCTACGAATGGCCGCGCCGAATCTGTCAGTGCGAAATCAATCGATTCCATAACCATCGATTCCCGCGAGATTGGCCAGGATGCGCTGTTCGTCGCCATCAAGGGTGACCGCTTCGATGGTCATGATTTCGTCGACACCGCGCTCGCCAATGGCGCCGTCGCAGCTTTGGTTAGCCGCGGCAATGGGGCAGGGCGCATTCATGTGGCCGATCCCCTTGACGGCCTCGTCGATCTTGCCCGCGCCGCTCGGGAACGGAGCCGCGCGCTGATCGTCGGCGTCACCGGCAGCGTCGGCAAAACGACCACGAAGGAAGCCCTTCGCATCGTCTTCGAAGCGGCCGGCCAGACCCATGCCTCGATCAAGAGCTTCAACAATCATTGGGGCGTGCCGCTGATGCTGGCGCGGATGCCGGAGGCGACTCAATTCGGCGTCTTCGAAATGGGTATGAACGCTCCGGACGAAATCCGCCCGCTCAGCCAGCTCGTTCGCCCGCATATCGCCGTCATCACCACCATCGCCCCGGCACACCTCGAAAAACTCGGCAGCATCGAAGCCATCGCCCAAGCCAAGGCCGAAATCTTCGAAGGGCTCGAACCCGGCGGCACCGCCGTCATCAATGCAGATCACCCGCAGATCGGTCTCCTCCTCGATGCCGCTAAGGCGGCCGGCGTCGGCAAGGTCGTCACCTTTGGCTTTTCGCGCGGCGTCGATTGGCAAATCCTTGAGGCGGAAACTGCCGGGGATCGTAGCTTTGCGACCGTCGTCAACGGCAACGAACGCTATCCCCTCGCGATCGGAATTGCTGGCCGGCACATGTTGAGCAATGCCACCGCGGCCCTTGCCGTTGCCACGCTTGCCGGTGTGGACCCTAGCATTGCCCTCAAGGCCCTCGCTGGTTTTGGTCCGCAGCCCGGCCGCGGCCAACGCATTCTGCTCGGCAATCCGGACAAGCCGCTGCTGCTGATCGACGAAAGCTACAATGCCAATACCGCCTCGATGACCGCCGCACTCGACGTGTTCGGAACCGTCTCTGTGCCCGGCGGCAAGAAGGTGGTGGTCCTCGGCGATATGCTCGAACTCGGCGAGGCCGGGCCGTCGCACCACGCGGGTCTTGCCGCTGCGGTCGCCGCCACTGCGCCGGATGCGGTCTATCTTGTGGGCGCAAACATGGCACATCTAGCCGATGCCCTCCCACAACACATCTTTTTCCGGCATTTCACAGGTGTGGATGCGGCAATGCCGGAGCTTCTAGCCGCCCTTGCCTATGGGGACGCAGTTATGGTCAAAGGGTCGAACGGTGTCGGGCTTTCCCGCTTTGTCGCCGCGGTCAAGGACACGTTCCAACAGCGTTAAGACGCTTCGACAGGATTCTAGAGAGCATGCTCTATTTTCTCGGCCAGCTGGGTGACACCCTCGCCGCGTTCAACGTCTTCCGCTACATCACCTTCCGCACCGCGGGGGCCGTGATCACCGCGCTGTTCTTCGTTTTCATGTTCGGTCCTGGCATGATCGCGCTTCTGCGCCTCAAGCAGGGCCGCGGCCAACCGATCCGCGAGGATGGTCCGCAGGGCCATCTGCTGACCAAAAAAGGCACGCCCACCATGGGCGGCTTGATGATCCTTTCAGGCGCTGTCATCTCGACGCTGCTCTGGTCGAACCTCTCCAACGGCTATGTCTGGGTCGTGCTTTTCGTCACGATCGGCTTCGGCGCCATCGGCTTTTACGATGACTATCTCAAGGTCAAGCGGATGAGCCACAAGGGCTTTGGCTCGCGCCAGCGCCTGCTCCTCGAAGCCGCCATCGGCTGTGTCGCAGCCTTTGCAATTTCCCAGCTCGCCTCGGGCGCCTATGGCACCTCGCTACAGTTTCCGTTTGTCAAAGACCTTGCGATAAATCTTGGATATTTCTACATTTTGTTCGGCGGTTTCGTCATGGTTGCGGCTGGCAATTCGGTGAACCTGACGGACGGCCTCGACGGTCTCGCTATCGTCCCCGTCATGGTCGCCGCGGCTTGTTTTGGCTTCATCGCCTATCTCGTTGGCTCGCAGAACTACGCCGATTACCTCTTCCTCAATCCTGTCCCCGGCACGGCCGAACTCGCCGTCGTCTGCGGCGCCCTGATCGGCGCGGGCCTCGGCTTTCTCTGGTTCAATGCCCCGCCGGCCCAGATTTTCATGGGCGATACCGGCTCGCTCGCCCTAGGCGGCGCGCTCGGCACCATTGCCGTCGCTACCAAGCACGAAATCGTCCTTGCCATCATCGGCGGCCTCTTCGTGCTCGAAGCCGTCTCGGTGATCGTACAGGTGACCTCATTCCGATTGACCGGCAAACGCGTCTTCCGCATGGCGCCCATCCACCACCATTTCGAACATCTGGGCTGGACCGAAAGCCAAGTCGTCATCCGCTTCTGGATCATTTCATTCGTCCTGGCACTGATCGGTTTGTCGAGCCTGAAACTGCGCTGAGCTTTCCGCTTCAGACAGAGCCTTCCCACCCTCGATTGTTACCCCGGCGAAGGCCGGGACCCATCCTGAGAACTAAAGATGGATCCTCGCCTGCGTGGGGGTGACAGCCGGTGCGAGGCAAGGCCATCACCGCTTCATGCCCCATCACGCCGCAGTGATCACCAAATTCCTCCACCCACTGAAACTTCTGCCTCCTCCTCTCGTACCTCCTCGTGACGATAGCAATCGTCCCCCCATTGCTCACGGGGCCCGGCGTGCATCCCGCGCGTCTCGGCCGTGTCCTAACGAGGAGACTTCAATTGCCTGCTACCGCCCGCATTTCTGTTGTTGCCGCCCTTGCTCTCGCAACGTCCGGCCTCGCCCTCGGCGCCGCTCAGGCCGCCACAGCCATCGCGCTTGTCGATGGCACCAAGCTCGTTACCTTTGACACCGAAACGCGCGCGGTCAGCGCAACGGTTGATGTAACTGGCACGGACGGCCTCGCCGGCATCGACCAGCGCCCGGCCGATAAACTGCTCTACGGCGTCACCCTTGCCGGTGAGGTTGTCACGATCGATCCAGCAACCGGCGCTGCGACCACCAAGTCGACGCTTTCCGAGAAGCTCCCGAGCTATGAAGGCGCGATCGTGGACTTCAACCCGATGGCCGATCGCCTCCGCCTGATGGGCGCCGATGGCACTAATCATCGCGTCAATGTCGATGATGGCGCCGTGACCGTCGATGGCTCGCTCGCCTTTGAAGAAGGCGACATGCATGCGGGCGAAACCCCTGCCATCGTCGCAGCGGCTTACACCAACTCGTTCGGTAAGCCTGAAGCGACCGCGATGTATGATATCGATGCGACCATCGTCGCGCTGATCCAGCAGACCAAGCCAAATGACGGCACGCTTGCGGCTATTGGCAAGCTTGGCGTGGACGGCGGGTCTTCCTACGCGTTCGATATTCACGCGACCGAAGACCTGACCAACACCGCTTACCTCGTGATCGGCAGCACGCTCTACACGGTCGATCTTGAGACCGGCGCTGCCACCGAGCAGGGTGCGATTGAAGGCGTTGACGGCACCATTTCCGATATCGCCGTCTGGAACTGATCTTGCCGGATGGAGGGCTGACCCTCCCGACAGTCCTCCGCTGGCTTCTGAGAGAGGCGACCTTCGGGTCGCCTCTTTCATATTCGGTGTTCTGACTCGCAAAACGCGAGACCCTTACCAAATCGGTAACCACCGCTCGGTACAATTAGACTCAGTCTGTATCGAGTACGTGACCCCAGCACATGATGTTTTCCCGCGCTGAAAAGACGCCCCTGGCCGAGTGGTGGTGGTCGATTGACCGCGAATTGCTCAGCGGACTGATCCTGCTCCTCATCTGCGGCCTCGTGCTGTCCCTTGCAGCAAGCCCTCCGGTCGCCGAGCGCATCGGGCTCAATGAGTGGCACTTCGTCATTCGCCACGCCATGTTCTGTGCGCTAGCGGTCCCCGTCATGCTCGCGACGTCGTTGCTCAGCCATCGCCAGGCGCGCTTTGCCGCTCTCGGCACGCTGGTCGTCATGACGCTGCTGCTCTACGCGACCCTGCGCTTCGGTACCGAAGTGAAGGGCGCGCGGCGCTGGGTAACCTTTGCCGGCCAGTCGGTGCAGCCATCCGAATTCGTCAAACCGGCCTTTGCCATCATCGGCGCCTGGCTATTTTCCGAATACATGATCCATCGCAACGTGCCGGGTCGCCTCATCGCGACCGGGATCATGCTCGTCATCGTCTGCGGCCTGCTGCTGCAGCCTGACATCGGTCAGACCGCGCTGATCCTTGCCACCTGGGCAGTGCTCCTCTTCCTTTCGGGCATTTCCTGGTGGGTCATTTTCGGCCTAGCCGGTGCTGCTGGCGGCCTCCTTTTCGGCGCCTATATCTTCTTCCCGCACTTCGCGCGCCGTATCGATACGTTCCTCAATCCCGAGGGTGGCGGCAATACGTACCAGATCGACCGCGCGCTGCAGTCCGTCGCCGAAGGCGGCTGGTTCGGTCGCGGCCCGGGTGAGTCGATCGCCAAGAAGCTGATCCCCGACGCCCATGCCGACTATGTCTTCTCCGCCGCTGCCGGTGAGTACGGCATCCTGTTCTGCATGGCTTTGGTCGGGCTCATCTGTTTCATCGTGCTGCGCGCCATGATGGGCGCGCAGCGTCAGCAAAGCCTTTTTGCACGCCTTGCTGCGTCCACACTCGCCATTCAGTTTGCCATGCAATCAGGCATCAACCTGTCGGTGAATCTCAATCTGATTCCCCCCAAGGGCATGACGCTGCCTTTCGTGTCTTATGGCGGCACCTCAATGCTTGCCGTTGCCTTTGGCATGGGGTTGATGCTGGCCATGACGAGAACCAAGCCCGAGGAGCGCATGACCACAGGCCTTCCATCCTACCGCAGCGCCGTGGTCGCGCCGGCCGAATGAAGACTTTCGTTCTTATGGCCGGCGGCACCGGGGGGCATCTCTTCCCGGCCATGGCCCTCGCTCAGGAATTGCTGCGCCGCGGCCATGTCGTCGAGCTGATGACCGATCATCGTGTCGAAGGCTATGGCCAGGATTTTCCAGCCCGCCAGATTCACATGGTGCCCTCGGCAACCCCGAGCCTTACCAATCCTGTCAAGTTCGCGGGCGCCAGCCTGACCATTGCGCGCGGTGTCGCCAAATCCTTTGGCATTCTGCGGGCGCTGAAACCCGATGCCGTCATCGGCTTTGGTGGCTATCCCACCTTTCCGCCCTTCATCGCGGCAAGCCTTCTCAGCGTTCCCGGCATTCTTCACGAGCAGAACGCCGTCATGGGTCGCGCCAACCGCGCCCTCAGCCGCTTCGCCGATATCCTGGCGCTCAGCTTTGCCAAGACGCGCTTTGCGGATGATCAGGGGATCGAAAAGGTTCTTACAGGCAATCCCGTGCGCGACCGTGTCCGCGCCATTGCCGCAAAACCCTATCCGCCTTTGTCTGCAACCGGCCCGATCAATCTCGTTGTCTTCGGCGGCAGCCAGGGCGCCCGCGCACTGTCCGATATCGTCCCTGAAGCCATTGCCCTCTTGCCCGATGCCCTCCGCGCGCGCCTGCGCCTCGTGCAGCAGTGCCGGCAGGAAGATCTCGATCGCGTCACCAAGATTTATCGCCAGTCGCGCGTCAGCGTCGAACTCGCGCCATTTTTCACCGATCTGCCAGAGCGCATTGCCCAGAGCCATCTGGTGATCGGCCGCTCCGGCGCCTCGACCATTGCCGAACTCACCGTCATCGGCCGCCCCTCGATCCTCATTCCGCTGCCGGGATCGCTCGATGCCGACCAGAAAAACAACGCTCTTGTGGTCGAATCGGGGGGAGCGGGCTGGGTGATGGAACAGGCCGCGCTTTCGCCGCAATCGCTTGCCACTCGCCTCACGGATCTTTTCAACGATCCAACCCAACTCATCGAAGCCGCCCAGGCCGCACAAGGCCTCGGGCAGCCCCGCGCCGTCGAAAAGCTGGCAGACCTTGCCGAAAGCCTCGCCGGGCAGGGTACAAGCACATTGGAAGCCGCCTCATGAAAATGCCCCGCAATATTGGCCCGGTCCACTTCATCGGCATCGGCGGCATCGGCATGAGCGGCATTGCCGAAATCCTGCACAACCAGGGCTATACGGTCCAGGGCTCCGACGCCTCGCTCAATCCCAATGTCCAGCGCCTGCGCGATATGGGCATCAAGGTCGAAATCGGCCAGAACGGCGACAATCTCGGCAAGGCCGAAGTCGTTGTCGTCTCCTCGGCGATCAAGAAGGACAATCCCGAGCTCGTCGCCGCCCGCGCCAAGGCGTTGCCCATCGTGCGCCGCGCCGAAATGCTCGCCGAAATCATGCGCTTCAAGACCGCCATCGCCATTGGCGGCACGCATGGCAAGACGACCACGACGACGCTGGTCGCGACGCTCCTCGATGCTGGCAATCTCGATCCCACCGTCATCAATGGCGGTATCATCAATGCCTATGGCACCAATGCGCGCCTCGGGGCAGGGGAATGGATGGTGGTCGAAGCCGACGAGTCGGACGGCACCTTCATCAAGCTGCCTGCCGACGTCGCCATCGTCACCAATATCGATCCTGAACATCTCGACCATTATGGCGACTTCGAAGGCGTGAAGCGCGCCTTCCACCAGTTCGTCGAGAATGTTCCGTTCTATGGCTTTGCCGTCATGTGCTTGGATCATCCGATCGTGCAGTCTCTGGTGGGCGAAATCCGCGATCGCCGCGTCATCACCTACGGTCAGAACCCGCAGGCCGACGTGCGGCTGATCGACCTCGAAAACCACGACGGCGTGCAGCATTTCTCTGTCGAAATCCGCGATCGCATCCGCCAGACCCAGCTTCGTATCGACGGGCTCGAACTGCCCATGCCGGGCACCCACAATGCCCTCAACGCTACGGCCGCCATCGCCGTCGCCGATCAGCTCCACGTTCCCGCCGAAGCCATCCGGAAGGGCCTAAAAGGCTTTACCGGCGTCAAGCGCCGCTTCACCAAGACAGGCGAAGTCGGCGGCGTTACCGTCATTGACGATTATGGCCATCACCCGGTGGAAATATCGGCCGTCCTCCGTGCTGCCCGTCAGTCGGCCCGCCGCGATGTTGTCGCCGTCGTCCAGCCGCATCGCTATAGCCGCGTCAACGACCTCTTCGACGATTTCGCCGCCTGCTTCAACGACGCCGATACCGTCATCGTTGCCCCCATCTACGCCGCCGGCGAACAGCCGCTGCCCGGCGTCACCCACGAAGAACTCGTCAACCGCATCCGTAACCGCGGCCACCGCGACGCCCGCGTCATCGACCGCCCCGAAGCACTTGCGCCGCTCCTCGCCTCGCGAGTTGCGGATGGCGATTACGTCGTCTGCCTC